>JALSLF010000643.1 GCA_026988445.1 Bacteroidales bacterium | reverse complement strand
CCTTCAATTTTACAATGCATATTAGCTTCATCAATTAATATACTGGGTGTATTATTTGTTTTCTCAATTCTAATAATTTCCATGTCTGTTATTAGCTATTTAATACAAATATAAATATTTTTTATTAAATCATTAGTCAATTATATAAAATTACACTATTTTTTAATAAGAATTGGATAAATATCAAATTATTATAATTTTACTTTTATGATTTGTAAGTAAAATCTTTATTTATAATTGTAAATACAACTTATCAATTATGAAAACTTTAGTAAAAAAAAGATACAGAATAAAAAAAATACTATGTATTTTAGCACCATATAATTACTGAACAAATCATATCATGGCTAAAAAAATCATCTTTTTTCTTTTTTTTATCATTAGTTCATTAAATATCATTGCGCAAATTAGCACGGTAGTATTTAATGATGAATTTTTGAATAATCAAAACAATTGGTATCTGTCCAATACGCCTGAGGGATTGACAAAAATTGATAAGGGCAGATATTTAATGGAAGGCAAAATGCTGGGCAAAGCCATTACTTCTACAGTTCCTGTAAATTTTAATAATATAAATGATTTTAAAATAGCTACCGAGATTACCAAAATAAACGGAATTGATGATAATGGCTTTGGGCTTGTTTGGGGAAGTGCCGATCCAAATAATGAATTTGAATTTGTAATTTCCGGCAATGGTCAATTTAAAGTTATTGAATGGCGTAATGGTCAAAGTAAAGATTTAATTCCTTGGACATTTAACAGCGTAATTAATCGCTGGGATAATTCTACAAATCGTTTGAGAATTGAAAAACGGGGCAACATAATTAAGTTTTATATAAACGATTATTATGTGGCCAGAATTAATGCAGTGCCCAATTTTGGTAATAAAATCGGTTTTGTAATTAACGAAAGCATGAAAATTTCTTTCAACTATTTAATTTTAGAAAAACTTGAAGAAGAGCCTATAAATGAAAGTACACCGGACAAAGCTATAATTCAGTCGGCAAGTTTTGCAGGTACAAATGAATTGAGGTATGAGGAATCGGCTGTTTTAAAAGTAATTGTAGCTAATCCAACCGACCATTCTATATACGATTTGGCACTAATGATTAGTTCTTTTGATGATGCCAATATTGAATACAACCGTATATCCATGATTGAAAAAATTCCGGCACATGATCGAGTGATTGTAGCAATAGTTTTTACTGCTGATGAAGAAATAGCGAGTAAAACACGTAATTTTGAACTAAACTTAGTGAATAGTAAAAATATCATATTGGATACAAAAAACATCCGTTTAAAAACGGTACAAAATAGTTTTTATATTGAATATTCTTCTCCCGAAGATAATAATAAGCCACAAAATTACAACAATAAATACAACAGCCCTAATCATCCGGCAAACGATGCGGATGGATGTACCAAAGGTTGTGCTTATGTATCACTAGCAGCTCTGATTGCAGGGATTATATTGGCTATTTTATAGTATTTGTTGCTTAGCTCTGTGAACTGAGAAAAATTACACAGCTTAGCCCGCATTATTCATGGGATTAGCTTTATGCAGATGCGAGGCGTCGAAACCCGAAGGAATACTCTGGTATTTCAAGGGTTTTGCAACGAAGCAGATGCATGAAGATAATCCCAAGACACCCAAATTTGGGTTTAATAAAATTCGTAAAATCCATTTTTAATAAACTGTAAACCAGTGTGTTGATGTGTTTTGTGTAAAGAATCGGTGAATAATGCGGGTTAGCATGCTGTGGTACGAAATAAAAAAGACCGCTAAAAAGCAGTCTTTTTCAAAGAATCTCAATCAAAAATTAATAAAACTTTAATTTTTTCTCAATATCGCCAATGTAGCTTCTAAATTCTTTATTGGTTTCTACCAAATTATTAACCGTTTTGTATGCATGTAAAACGGTTGCATGGTCCTTACCTCCAATTTGTGAACCTATGGTTGATAGTGAAGAATTGGTTAAATTTTTTGAAAAATACATGGCAATTTGGCGTGCTTGAACAATTTCTCGTTTACGTGTTTTTGATTGCAACACATCTACATTCATATCAAAATAATCGCACACTACTTTTTGAATATAATCAATGGTTATTTCGCGTTTTGTTTGTTTTGCAATTTTATCGATGATTTTTTTGGCTAAATCCAAAGTTATATTCTTTTTATTAAAAGTTGATTGAGCCATAAGTGTAACCAAAGCACCTTCCAATTCGCGTACATGCGTATCTATATTTGCAGCTATATATTCAATAACTTCATCGGATAATTCAATACCGTTGCTGTATATTTTTTGTTTTAGGATTGCAATACGTGTTTGAAAATCAGGAGATTGTAAATCAGCCGATAAGCCCCATTTGAATCGAGAAATTAAACGTTTTGATAATCCGGTAAGTTCAACCGGCGGACGATCAGAGGTTAAGATTAACTGTTTTCCTGTTTGATGTAAATGGTTAAAAATATGGAAAAAAGTATCTTGTGATTTTTCTTTTCCCGCAAATTCATGCACATCGTCAATAATTAATACATCAATCATTTGATAAAAATGCAGAAAATCATTACGTGTGTTATTGCGCGTAGCTTCCTGATACTGTTGAATAAATTTGTGCGCAGGCACATACAATACGGTTTTTTCAGGATATCTGGCTTTTACTTCAATACCAATAGCTTGCGAAAGGTGAGTTTTTCCTAATCCGGTACCGCCATAAATAAACAGGGGGTTAAAAGCAGTTTTTCCGGGATTATTTGCCAAAGCATAACCTGCTGAACGGGCTAATCGGTTGCAATCGCCTTCAACAAAATTTTTAAAAGAATACTCAGGGTTCAACTGAGGGTTTATATGCACTTTTTTAATACCCGGAATAATAAAGGGGTTCTTAATCTGGGTATCATTAATTAAAGGCAGAGAAACCGGTTGACTTTTAAGGTTTGTATTCTCTTTTGCCGGCATTTTTACCGTATAGGGTTTTGCTTGTGCCGAAGTATCGTTATGCATCACGATACTGTATTCCAACATGGCATCAGCTCCCAATTCTTTACGTAAGGTTTTTCTAAGAATATCAATAAACTGATCTTCAAGATATTCATAAAAAAACGCACTCGGTACCTGAATGGTTAAAACATTTCTTTCCAGCTTCATAGGCACAATGGGTAAAAACCAAGTCCTAAAGCTTGTAGCGGGAACAATATCTCTTATAATGTTGAGACAATTCTTCCATACTTCATTGTGATCTTTTTTCATTTAGCACTTTAAAATTTAAAAATTTAACAATAGGGGGTTATTTTCAATGTAAAAGTGGTAAAAAAAAAAGTAATAAAAAAATGCGAAAACACTTGATTTTTTCAGAAAAAGTATATTGTGTTGATTTTCATTTTAATAAAATTAAAAAAAAAATAAAAAAAATTAATATTTTTTATAAGTTGTTGACAACCAGATTGATATAAAAATATTTATCTAATTCATTAATAATAAATATCTTAGACAATTTTCCAAATAGATTTTACCCTTTGTAAGGTTTAATTTACGATATACAGGTATTTTTTTGTAAACAATACATTACATATCGCTAAATGAATTATACATAAAAAAACTCCCTAAAAGATGTATAGGGAGTTTAAGTAATAACTTATTGGTCAATGTGTTTTTTTGCTTAACTTAATGTTAAGCTTAACTTAACAAAAGTTTATAAATACTTAACAATAATACTCTTTACAATTTGTTATAAAATACCTTTAATTAGCTGCAAAAATTACAGATTTTTAGATAGCGCAATTAGCTCTGCAATATCTAAAACCTTAATTTTATCTTGCTTTTCTTTCATTTTTAAACCATCTTGCAACATGGTCATACAAAACGGACAAGCCGTTGCAATATAATCGGGTTGAACATCAAGAGCTTGCTCGGTACGAAGCTCATAAACTTCTTTATCTCCCTTTTCAGCCTCTTTAAACATTTGAGCACCACCGGCACCACAACAAAGAGATCTTCCGCGATTTTGTTCCATTTCGACCAAATCGGCACTTAATTGTTGCAATACAAAACGCGGTTGATCAAAAACTTCGTTTCCACGCCCTAAATAACAAGGGTCGTGATAAGTTATACGTTTACCGGCAAATTCTTTATCATCAATTTTTAATTTGCCTTCATTAATGAGCATATCTATAAATTCAGTATGATGAAATACTTCGTATTTCCCACCTAAATCAGGATATTCATTTTTTAAAGTATTGTATTCGTGCGGGTCGCAGGTAATAATTTTTTTTACTTCGTAAGCATTTAAGGTTTCAATATTTTGCATTGCCTGCATTTGAAATAAAAATTCATTTCCTGCCCGTCGTGCTTGATCACCTGAATCGGTTTCTTCAACACCAAGCACCGCGTAATCTACTTTGCAATGTTCTAAAATTTTTACAAATGCACGGGTTATTTTTTTTGCTCTATCGTCATAACTCCCGGGCGAACCAACCCAAAACAAATATTCGGATTTTTTACCCTCTGCGGCTAAATCAGCCATTACCGGAACTTTTATTAATCGTTTATTTGCCATGATTTTAATTTTTGTTGATGAATATCAGATAATCAGTGTATTAGTATATTAGTTTACATCAATTATCCAATCTTCCAATTATTCACTTATCCAATATTCCAATTTCAATCTTTTAATTATCTAATTTTCATTAATATACAATTCGTTTGCCCAATTATAGCGGTCTGCTGCCGGATATTGCCAAGGCGCCCCGTTGTTTTCTATATTAGTGCTCATGGCATTCAGTGGCGAAGGAGCCGCTGATTCTTCCATAAATACATATCTGCGTAGTTCCATTATAATTGAAACATGATCGATATTTACAGGACATTCATAAGTACAAGCGTTGCATGTAGTACATGCCCAAATTTCTTCCGGTAATATATAATCACCGAGTAAGGCTTTTCCATCGTCAAAATCTTTACCTTGCTTACGTAGATTTTTACCTACTATTTCTATGCGGTCTCTGGTGTCCATAACAATTTTTCGCGGTGAAAGAAGTTTTCCGGTTAAATTTGCCGGACAAACCGCCGTACAGCGCCCGCACTCAGTACATGTGTAGGCATCCATTAAGCTTTTCCATGTTAAATCGCGAACATCTTTGGCTCCAAAAGTAGGTACTTCTTCTTCCGATGCACCGGGGTCAGGAATTAAACCCATAGCTATTTTTACTTCCTGAGTTACCGAATCCATATTATAGATATAGGTACGCGGCTTTAATTTGGAATACCAAACATTTGGGAAGGCTAAAAATACGTGAAAGTGTTTAGAGTAGGGGATATAGTTTAAAAATGCAAACACGCCTACAATATGAAACCACCAAGCAAAGCGTTCGATAAAAATTAAATTACTTTCGGGTAATGAATTATATAGCGGTATTAATAAACTGCTTATTAAAAATTTTCCCGTAGCATGGTAATGCTCGTTACCCAATGATTGTAATATTTGATCTGCCGCATTCATTGAAAGGAAAGCAAACATTAATAAAATCTCAGTTATTAAAATAATATTTGCATCTAAACGGGGCCAGTTGGTCATTTCCGGATTATGAAAACGCTT
>JALSLF010000642.1 GCA_026988445.1 Bacteroidales bacterium | reverse complement strand
ACCGGATAATTACGAGATGATCAACTTCTTGCTCGCCAATTAATTTGATTTTTTCATCAAGGGTATTAATCATTTTTATATTGTCTGTTGATTTTCCCAAGACAAAACGAGGATGGGGCCAAAAAGTAACTACTACAGATTCTCCTCCTATTTCTTTTGCCTTTTTTTTAAGCTTATTAAAAATTTGTATGTGTCCGAGGTGTACTCCATCAAATGTACCAATGGTAAGTACCGGATTTTTAGCTTGGAAATTTTTTATATTCTTGTATATTTTCAAAATTAGTAGTTTTTAAAAAAGAGAATTTGTGCAAAAGTAAAAAAATCATTAAGATTTTTTATATCAAAGGAATTTATATCTTTGCCAAAGTTTATTTAAAAAAGAAAAAATATTTAATTAATCAAAAAATTATGAAGAGTTTATTAGTATCAGCATTACTTTTAATTAGCTTATTTGCTTGTAATTCGGCAAGTAATGAGTTTTTAGTAAAAGGGACATTAGAAAACGGAGCGGGTAAAACCATTGTATTAAGTGAATATACTGCAAATGATTTAGTTACAGTTGATTCTGCAAGCATTGATGATAAAGGTACATTCAAACTAAAGGGAAATACCTCATACCCTAAATTTTATATGCTACGAACATCTCCTACAGATTTTATTACTTTAGTAATTGACTCGGCAGATGTAATAAAAGTAAGTGGCGATTTTAATAATTTGGCACAAACTTATAAAATTGAAGGGTCGAAAGACATGGATTTGATGAAAGAGCTTGACGAAAGCATGAAAGCTGCCAGAGCCAAAATCGACTCTTTAGGACAAATTTATCGCACCTTGGATTTAGAGAGCGCCTCTGATGAGGTTGCAGCAAAGAAAGCCGACTTAGATAGTGCTTTTATGAATATTTTTAGAGAACAAAAAGAATATTTAAAAGGATTTATAGATAAAAATACATCATCTTTTATAAGTATGATTGCTTTATCGCAACAAATTCAGCCACGTTTACCCATGTTTAATCCGACTGAAGATATGGAATATTTTGAAAAAGTAGATAAAGCACTTTTTGCAAAATATCCGGGTTCAAGCGATGTTCAAAATTTACATAAATATTTAGAGCAAGTGAAAAATCCTGCACCTGAACCTCAGCAAACGGCATCTTTTGGTATTGGAGATCAGGTACCTGATATTACTGAAAAAACACCCGAAGGCAATGAAATATCTTTATCTTCTTTGCGTGGAAATTATGTTTTGCTTGATTTTTGGGCAGGTTGGTGCAGACCTTGCCGTATGGAAAATCCTAATTTAGTGAAAAATTATGAAAAATATCATAAAAAAGGATTTGAAATTTTTCAAGTTTCTTTGGATCAAAAACGTGAAATGTGGTTAGATGCCATTAAAAAAGACGGATTGGGAAAATGGAAGCATGTAAGTGATTTAGGTTACTGGCAATCAAAACATGCCCGTGCTTATAATATTAATTCTATACCTGCCAGCTTCTTGCTTGATCCGGAAGGAAAAGTTGTTGCTATTAATCTACGCGGACAAAAATTATCGGATAAGCTTGCCGAAATTTACGGCTATTAAAGTATTACCGTAAATCCGCAAGTTAAGTTTTAAATCAACTTGCGGATATAGATTATTTTAAACATTGCCAAGATTTATGAAATTTTGGCAATGTTTTTTTATGCTTTACTGCAAATTTTTAGAACCATTCATCTTAGATGTCCGAAGCCTTATGACTATTTTGTTTTCATCCAACATCCAATTTCTTTTTTATAACATTTCTGCAATTTTTGCTAATCGTATAAATTCTGCGCGATAACCTTCGTCATCATTTCCCTTTGCCTGCTTTGCATTTTCAATAAGTTGTTTGTAATTAGCATTTGCTTTATATTTAGAATTGCGCAATAATAAGCCAAATTCGGCGACAGTGGCTGCCCATTTATAGTTGTTCGAGTTACTTTCTTTAAATATGTTTTTACTCAGTATTTTTTGCTTAATCAGTTTACTGGTTTCGCCATCCGGTTCTTTATAACGTAGTTTTAAAGTCATCAGATTATCACTTTTTACGATATTTTTTTTCTGGTACTCTAAATCGTCCATACCGTTTACTTTTTCATCGGAGCCGGCAGGAATTATTTCATAAAGCGCTGTTACAGTATGTCCCGAACCTATTTCTCCTGCATCTTTAGTGTCATCATTAAAATCTTCGGCAGCCATCATTCTGTTTTCATAACCAATTAGTCGATAGCCTTTTACTTGTGCAGGGTTAAATTCAATTTGAATTTTTACATCTTTTGCAATAGTATAAATCGTTCCGAAAAACTCTTTACCCAATACTTTTTTAGCTTCCAAAATATTGTCGATATAGGCATAATTCCCGTTTCCTGCATTTGAAAGCTGTTCCATTTTACTGTCTTTATAATTTCCCATACCAAAACCAAGAACGGTTAAAAACACGCCTTCTTTTCGTTTTTCTTCAATTAAACGAACCATGGCTGCATTACTGCTTTCGCCAATATTAAAATCGCCGTCGGTGGCTAGGACCACTCTGTTGTTTCCGCCTTCAATATAATTTTCTTTGGCAATTTTATAAGCTAATCGTATGCCTGCTCCACCGCCTGTAGAACCGCCTGCTTCTAACTTATTTAATGCCTTAAGTATTTTATCTTTTTCATCGCAAGATGTTGATGGGAGAACAACACCGGCAGCCCCGGCATAAACAACGATGGCAACACGGTCTTTGGGTCGTAATTTTTCCAATAATATTTTTAAGGATTGCTTTAAAAGAGGCAATTTGTTGTCATCCATCATTGAGCCGGAAACATCTAATAAAAATACCAAATTGCTTGCCGGTGTATTGTTAATATCAATATTTTTTCCTTGTAAACCAATGAGTAAAATATTGTGTTTGTTGTTCCACGGGCATTTTCCCATCTCTAAATTTACCGAAAAAGGTGCATCGCCTTTTGGTTGCGGATATTCATAATTAAAATAGTTAATCATTTCTTCAATCCGTACCGCATCTTTATTCGGTTTTTGATTATTATTTAACATCCTTCGTATATTTGCATACGAAGCTCTATCTACATCTACCGAGAAAGTGGATAAAGGCTGATTGAGTGGACTAACAAAAGGATTTTCCTTTATTACATCGTATTCTTCTGTGTTAAAGTCTTCTTTTTTTATATCGTCTTTAGCTTTTTCTTCTTTTACAGATGTAGGAGTTAGTACTTCCTCTGATTCTATGTCAGCTGCTTCTTCAAGATAGTAAACAGTTTCCTTGTCACCGGATGTAGTGCTTCCCGAACGGTTTCCTCCACAAGAACTTAACAAAAAAAATAAAAAAAGTGTACTTGTAAAAATTAGTAAATTTAATGTTTTCATATCTTAAAATTTTAAATGTTTCTATTTTGATGTTTGTGTTAATCATTTTCCATAAAGATAATTAAACTTTTTGCTTTTTTATTATTCGAGAATGATTATTAAAGTACAAAACCGGCTGTTAAGTAATTTTATTCTATGTGTTTAATTTGTTTGGTCTCAACTATTACCGAATTTTTTATTTAAGTTCATTTTATATACCTTTGATGAGGTAATAATTTTAATTTAAAATTTTAATTTTATGAAAAGGAAGATACATTTATTATTTATTTTTATTTTTTCGGTATTTCATTTAATTGCACAGGATAATCCATTATGGATGCGTTATCCGGCAATATCTCCGGATGGGAATACCATAGTTTTTAGCTATAAAGGTGATTTGTTTAAGGTAGCTGCCAAAGGTGGGGAGGCAGTACCTTTGACGGTGTCCCCTGCGCATGAATTTATGCCGGTTTGGTCGCCCGATGGAAAATATATTGCTTTTGCATCGGATCGTTTTGGGAATTTTGATGTATTTGTCATGCCTGCTAAAGGAGGTGAAGCTAAACGCTTGACTTTTTATTCGAGCAGTGAACTTCCGACAAGTTTTACTGCCGATGGAAAAAACATATTGTTTGAAGCCACTATTATGGACGCTGCCTCAAATATTCAATTTCCACGCCGCAGATTTACGGAGTTGTATATGGTAGCAGTTGAAGGAGACAGAACACAACAAATTTTGACTACTCCTGCACAAAGTGCATCGTTCAACAAAGCAGGGGATAAAATTTTGTATCAAGACAGAGTTGGTATTGAGAATATTTGGCGTAAGCATCACACATCTTCAACTACTCGTGATATTTGGGTGTATGATAAAAATACAGGAAAGCATACTCGCCTAACGACTTTTAAAGGAGAGGACTTAAATCCTGTTTACAGTGCCGATGAAAGTGAAATTTATTATTTAAGTGAGCAAGACAGTAAAAATATTAATATTTTTAAAATGTCATCGGCTAATCCTACACAGAATGAAAAATTGACAGATTATAGTGAAAATCCGGTTCGGTTTTTAAGTGTTTCGGATAAAGATAAACTTTGTTTTGGCTACGATGGAGAAATTTATACCATGGAAAAAGGTCAGAAACCGGTAAAAGTGAATATTCATATTGCATATGATGGATTAGTAAACCTGCCGGAATACAAAAAAATGTCTTCGGGAATTAGTGAAATGGCGGTTTCGCCCGATGGAAAACAAGTTGCTTTTATTATCCGCGGCGAAGTTTACGTTACCTCAACCGATTATCAAACGACAAAACAAATAACGCATACTCCGGAACAAGAACGTTCGGTAAGTTTTAGCCCTGATGGTAAGGCGGTATTGTATGCAGGTGAGCGAAACGGTAGTTGGAATATTTATCAAACAAAAATTGTTAGTCAAGATGAACCGAATTTTCCAAATTCTACTTTGTTAAAAGAAGAAGTGGTTATAGCAACGCCTAATGAAGAGTTTCAGCCGGCATTTTCGCCTGATGGGAAAGAGGTTGCTTATTTAGAAAACCGTACTACATTAAAAGTGATAAATTTAGCAACAAAACAAACACGCACCATTTTGGATGGAAAGCTCAATTATTCTTATTCCGATGGGGATCAATGGTATCAATGGTCTCCTGATGGGAAATGGTTTTTGGTACAGTACAGTCCCAATGCTTTATTTTCAAGTGAAGCTGGTTTAGTAAGTGCTATGGGTGGACAAGAACCTACAAATTTAACCGAAAGCGGTTACAATGATGCAGAGCCTAAATGGATGATGGACGGTAAAATGATGCTATGGTTTAGCGATAGGCAAGGATATCGTAGTCACGGAAGTTGGGGCTCTTATTCCGATGCTTACGCGATGTTTTTCACCCAAGAAGCTTATGATGAGTTTAAACTTTCAAAAGAAGAATATGAACTATTGAAAGAAAAGAAAAAAGAAGAGGAAAAAAATAAGAAAAAAGAGGAGGAAAGTGTTAAAAAAGGGAAAAAGTCAAAAAAAGATGCTAAAGATAAAAAAGATAAAATTAAGCCTTTAAAAATTGATTTGCATAATATTGAAGACCGCATTGTTCGTTTAACCATTAATTCATCAAGTCTTTCGGATGCGATTATGACTAAAGACGGTGAAAAAATATACTATTTAAGTCGTTTTGAAAAGGGATTTGACCTTTGGGTACATGATTTAAGGAAAAATGAGACTAAATTA
>JALSLF010000641.1 GCA_026988445.1 Bacteroidales bacterium | reverse complement strand
AATTCACCAAATTGCTCTAATCGTTGTATTGCTTTTGCAGGATCAAATTTCATGATTATAAAATTAAAAGTTTGACATTTATTAAACTTACGAATCGAAAACAAATTTACGATATTTTTTACTATCTGTCAAATTTTAAGATGTGTTATTTACAATATATAACTATTGAGCAAATATAATTTACAATCTAACAAAAAAAGAAAACGGATGAATATACATAAAAATTATATTCATCCGTTCAACTTGTATTTTGCTATTTCTTATTTTCCGTTGCTACGATAAACAGGAATAAAGATTTTTCCGTTTCCGGAAATATCTTCTTTTACTTTATCGTATTCTCCGGTAAACCCTAAAATAAAGCCTCCACCACCTGCACCACATAATTTGAGGTAATAATCATCGGTTTTTAAACCTTTTTCCCAAAGCTCCGTACACGTTTTGGGAATCATTTCTTGAAAGTAGTTTAACTGAAAAGCAGATATTTTTTTTAATACATTGCGAAATTCGCTCAAATTACCTTCCAATAATGAACTAATGCATTGATTATTCAAAGGAATTAGTTCTTCTTTAATCGCTTTTTGATAATTTTTTTCTTTACTTTTTTTCAAAAACAATTGTACCAGAGGTCCGGTTTTTCGACTTTTCCCGGTATTTAGTAAAAAAATGGCATTATCCTTTCCGTTATCCGTTCGCGGAATACCTACTGTTTCAAACTGTTGTTTGCCTTTCATTAAAACAGGGTACTTGATATAAGAATTAAGTGGGTCAACACCTGAACTGGTACCGTGAAAAAAAGCTTCTAACTCAGAAAAATCACTTTTTAACTGTAAAATTTCATTGGAAGTTATATTTTTTCGGCTTTTTACTTTGTTTTTTGCATAACGGCTATATACAGCAGCAACCAAAGCAGCAGAACTACCTAATCCGTAACCTTGCGGAATGGTTGATTCAAAAAACAAACCTTTTTTCACATCTTCAATAAAAGCCTGTAAATCAAGCTGTACGTTTAAATTTCCTGATTTATGCAGGCTTAATAAGCTATCGGCATAATTTTTTAATTGAGTATTGGATTGTTTGGCAAAATCTATATCGGTATAACGGTCTTTATTCATAAAAGCCAATTCGCCCCGAAAATGCGAATAGGGAATAATTAAACCCATAGAATTATAAATCACACTGTACTCCCCAAACAACAGTATTTTTGCATAAAAAATTTCCTGTTTTTTTCTCACAATCTGCCTATTATAATTTTAAGATGCTGCAAGTTTACAATTTTATTGTAAAAGCTACAATTTATAGGATAAAATATTTTTAGAATTTAGGTATTCGCCTTAATTTCATCTTTGATCCACAAATTATTTTCACAATAAGCAGACAATTCCTTTCCTATGAATTTTTCCACTTTATCGCTATCGTTTATCGAATATAACAGATGCACATTAGGCCCCGCATCTAAGGTAAAGCATAGCTTAATGCCTGTTTTTTGACGATACTGCCTGATTTTTTCAATAATTTGTAAAGTACCCGGTTCCATTAAAATATAGCCCGGATTAGAACTCATCATCAAAGCATGAAGCGTTAAAGCTTCATTTTCTACAATTTCTATAAAAGTATCTTGATTACCGGTTTTTAAAGCGCTTAATAATAATTTTAAATTATTTTTTGCTTGTTTAAAACGTGCTTTTGCAAAAGGATGTTTGGGCATCAGCGCATGACCGGCAGTACTTGAAACTTTTTTGGTTTTATTGCTGACAATTAAAATTGCATCACGATAATTTTTAAATACGGGGTGAAGTTCAAAAAGCAAAGGCGAAGCATACTCATCGGCAGAAGCCGGATTTTCAACAAACTCACCCCAAGTGGCAGCATAAGGAAAAACCGAGCGTGCAGCACTTCCCGAACCTAAACGTGCAATAAATGATGCTTTTTGCAGAAAATCCTCTTTGTTCTGTAAAGTACCGTAATGTTTTTTTTCAATTTCGCACAAGCAAAGAGCCAATGCGCTCATAGATGATGCCGATGAAGCAATACCCGTAGAATGCGGAAAAGAATTTTTACTATTGATTTTTAAACGTAATTTGTTTAAAAAGGGGAAAAATTCAATAATTTTCTCTAAATATATTATAATTTTTTGTTCAAACTGTTCGTTTTTTTCACCTTCAAATAAAAATTCGATACTGATGCCTTTGTCTTTTTTAGGATAATATATAATCTCCGTTTCGGTATATGATTTGCTTAAAGTAAAGCTTAAAGAAGGATTGGCAGGTATTTGATTGCCTTTTTTACCCCAATATTTTATTAAAGCAATATTTGAAGGACTTTGTTTTATAACTTTTTCTTCTTTTTTAAAAGGCAGAAGCTCCGGTTTATTTAATTTAAAATTCATTTTCAGTTTTTAATCATGTAACATTTCTGCAAATGTAAAAATAGTATTTATCTTTTTTCTTGAAAAATATGCTTGAATTTGATTATATTCTAAATCGCTTAAAATCATTATAAAATCGCCTCCCCAAGCTCCAAGTGATTTAATGCTCCCTTGAAAATCAGGAAAAAGTCGTTCTTGAACCGTTTTTTGCTTTAAAATTCGGGAAAGAATTTGTTCGTGCTCTATAACTAAGCGTATAAAATCATCAAATTTTTCTGCATTAAGCATATTCAGGCTTAGTTTTGATATCAAATCTACATCATTTTGGGTATAAGCCGATGTTTTTTTAAACTTATGGATACTTTCTTCTGATTTTTGTTTTTTACCCAAATATGCAAAATATATATTTTGATGAAAATCAGGGAAAAAATCAACTTTATAAAAATTTGGAACACCATTTTGCAGTTGATAAATAATCGGGTGATTTGACTTTGCACATGCAATATCATAAGCCGAACCGTTTGCAACTTTAAAAAACAAATCAAAAGGATTTATATTCGCCCACTGTGCCACATTATTTATCAAACTTGAACTACTGCCTAATCCCCAACGAATATCAAAATTAATATTTGCATTTACCCTAAAATTAATATTCGTAAGAAATTGAGGGTTAAGCTCTTTTGCAAATTTTAATAATTTGGATAAAAAGTCTGCCGTTGCTTTGTCTGATGTATTAAAAGCATTTAAATTATTATCAAAACCGGCAGAAAACCATAACTTATCATTAACAAAAGTTTGCCAAAACAGGTAATTATCGCCGTTTAAACTCACCGATAATGATTGACCGAATTTTACCGGCAAGGCAAGAGCCAAAGCACCCTGCATGACTAAATACTCGCCTGAAATCAGTAGCTTTCCGTTTGAGTAAAAATTCATAGTTTAATATTTTCAGCTTTTCTGATATAGATATTCACAGAACAAAAATTATATTATGCTAAACGTTCAAATGTCTTTTCAGACGATTTGAAGTTTTTTGAAAACTTTTGAACGTCCGAAAGGACTTCAAAACGTTTCCATATACAATGCTTATAAAAAAAAAATAAATTCTTAAAATATGCTTTTACAAGCCTATGCTTACCGCAAAGCAAAAAAGTTCAAATGTCCTTTCGGACGATTTGAAGTTTATATCTGTTTTTTTAAGTAGCCGGTTTAATTCTTAAACTACTCAAAAAATTCCGTACCGAATCATAACTAACTTTATGCGTTTTGTAATATTCAACCGCCAATTGTTTTTCCTGATCGTTAGCATTAAACTGATTTAAAATATTCCAAAGATGCATTTTCATGTGTCCCACTTGTATTCCCTGCGTAATTAATGATTTTACCGCCGAAAAATTATTGGCCAAGCCAACTGTGGCAGCAATTTGCATCAATTCATCAGCATTCGGATAGTCTAAAATTTCCAAAGAACGTTTGGCAAGCGGATGCAAAGAAGTTAAACCGCCCACAGTTCCCAATGCCAAAGGAATTTTTAATTGGTAAGAAAATTTTCCATTTGAAATTTCCAAATCACTTAAACCTTGATATTTACCCTTTCGTGATGCATAAGCATGTCCGCCTGCTTCAATGGCTCTAAAATCATTCCCCGTAGCCAAAACTACTGCATCAATACCGTTAAAAATACCTTTGTTATGCGTTACAGCCCTGTAAACATCAATTTTGGTAATATTTATTGCTTTTTCAAATTTATCAACAAATTCTGCTGCACTTAATTCAGGGTCAATATTTTCAAAATTCTCAATTTTTGTTTCAACACGGGTTTCAACAATGCATTCCGGCGTATAATTAGATAAAATGGACATCAAAACAGTACATTTTCGTTCAGTATCTGTCCAGTTTTCTTTTTCGGAAATATATATTTTCAATTGAGCTGCAATTTCTTCAAGGCAAGAATTGATAAAATTTGCCCCCATAGAATCAACTGTATCAAATTTTACAAGAATTTGATAGTAGTTATCCATCTCATTGGTTTTATCTACCAATTCAATATCCATGATGCCCCCGCCGCGCTCACGCATATTTTTTGTAATATTATCCGTACTTTTAAGAAAAATGCTTCGCATCTCGGGCATTTCGGCTTGTAATTTTTTCAGATTTCCTTGCCAAAGAAAATGTACTTGACCAATTTTTGTTGTGGAAATAACATTTGCCCGAAAACCGCCCTTATCTGCCCAGAATTTTGCAGCTTTTGAAGCAGCAGCAATTACCGAACTTTCTTCTATTACCATAGGAACATGGTAAATTTTATGATTAATAACAAAATTTGGGGCTATACTGTATGGCAAATAAAAATTTGACAAAGTATTTTCGCTAAATTCATCAAATAATTGTTGTTTTTTCGGATTCTCATGCCAATAAGATTTCAATTCATCTTTACCCGCATCCTTATCTTCAAACAAACTAATTAATTTATTGAGTTTTTCTTCTTTTGTAAGTTTTGAAAAACCGTTTATAATTTTTGATTTCATAAATATTTTAATAATTAGAGATTAGATTATTTAACTTTTAAATAGGCATTTGCCATTTTAAAACCTTCTATTTGGGCTTCAACAAAACGATGCAGTTTATCATAATCTTGTGCTGCATATTTTAAAAATGCCGATGCCTGACCGTAAACAGCCGGCAATTTGCTCTTCTGCAAAAAATAATAAGCATCTAAGACTGAGTTTATTCCACCTGAAATAATCAACTGTTTTACTTGAATATCATGTTTTTTTTCTACAATAGTATTTACCATTTCAAGCATTTCCTCTGCACTATGCCCAACATTCATTAAAGCCGAAAGCGATTGTGTAAACTCATCTTTATTACGTAAAAGCTCCAATTTTGAAAAATTAGTACCGCCAAATGCAGCAAACTCAATAGCTTCAAGCGGAAGTTCCAATAAGTGTTTTAAGCTATCTTTACCCATGCCCTGCCCCACCTCTTTCACGATAAGTTTAATTGAATTTTTTTCTAAAAATTTTTCAATAATCTCAATAGGAGCAAATTTAAAACGGTCGCCTTCGGGCTGAAAAAATTCTTGCATCGGATTTACATGGATAATTAAACCATCGGCACGTAATTTTTCAATCATCCTGCGTATTTTATCTGTTTTTCCACTAATCACTATTTGCTCTACTTGACTAATCCCCAAATTAGCATATAAAGGGAATTCTTCCCCTATTAAATCACGAACATTAAAATCTTCAAAACACTCATCACTA
>JALSLF010000640.1 GCA_026988445.1 Bacteroidales bacterium | reverse complement strand
TAAAGTGCCTTTAAAAGCACCATGCAAAATAGCAAGGTAAATACCTGCAAAAACACTTAGTTCAGTACCTAAACCAATACCTGTAACAATATATCCTAATTGAGCTACTGATGAATATGCCAGCATTTTTTTTGCATCGTATTGAAAGATAGCTCGAAAAGTTGCCATTACTGAGGTAATTGCACCTAACCAAGCCAAAACGATACCAACTTTTTCAAAATTACCTTGACTGTATAGGTTTAAAACCACCAAACCAATACCGTAAACTCCCATTTTAGATAATCCGCCGGAAAAGACTGCGGTAAAAGATGTCGGGGTATTGGTATAAGCTCCGGGCGCCCAAACGTGTAAAGGCATAATAGCACTTTTTAAAGCAAAACCAACTAATAGCAATATACCGGTAGTCCATTGGTCTGAAATACCCATATTCGAAAAATTACTAATTATGGTATTAATATCAAAAGAGTGTATTTCACGATTTAAAATAACAATAGCCATGAACATTGAGTATGCTCCAATAGCACTAAATATCATATATTTAATTCCGGTATGTTCCACATCTTTACCTCGGTAAATAACCAAAAGGTAGGATGCCCAGGTCATTATCTCCCAAAATATAAATAAGGAAACCAAATCACGACTCATCAAAATCCCAACCATACCGAATATGGTAAAAATAAAACTGAAATAAAATGTTCCCAGCCTTATTTTGCTTTTCATGTATCCGGTTGAATAAATTAATGAAAGTGGTGAAAGTACCATTATTAGTAAAGCAAATGCCCAACTGTACGAATTAAATCCTAATGACAGTTGATAGCCTCCAAGACTTAGATTAAATGTATCTTCAAGACTTACCTGAGTAAAAAAGTAAACAGGTGCAATTACGGCAACCAGCCAAACTACGGCTTGTCCTAAAAAATGTTTAGACAAATAGGCAAAATAGCTTAATAAAGCTCCACCGCCGAGTATGAATAATAATATAATTAATGCGTTCATATCTTTCTAATTAAGCGTTTGACTGAATAAATCAGGAATTATTTTTTGAATATATCCGGCTTTGTCGGCAAGAGTATTTGCTGCATTATGCAGTAATCCGGTAATTAAATCAGGATGCAAACCCACGGCAATAATCACAATAGCTAAGGAAATCATAGTTACAACAGAGTTCCAAGTGGGCTTACGTACTTTTATTTCTGTATTTGCTTTACGGAAATATAGTCTGCCTAATACACGGAAGTAATAGATGATTTCAATTACACTAACTGCAAGAATTGTTGCCAAAACAAACTCCATATGATTATCTGCCGTAGCTATTAAAAGTGATAACTTTGACCAAAAGCCTGAAAATGGAGGCAAACCAACTATAGCAAAAGCTCCTAAACCAAACAAAAGCGATGTTAAAGGCAGTAATTTACCAAAACCGTCTAAGTCGCTGATTTTTTTTCGTGATGTATAATAAACAAGGTATGCCGATGCCAAGAATAGTAAGGATTTAATTACTGCATGATTAAACATAATGAACAATCCGGCGTAAATACCTTCTTTTGTTCCCAAGCCAAAGGCTATCATAATTAAACCCATTTGTCCCATACTTGAATAGGCAAGCATTCTGCGTAAATTTTCTTGACGCATAGCTACCAGCTCGGAAACCACCATAGTAATTAAGCCCATTACAAGCAGTAGTTCAAAACCGCCATCATTGCCTAAATCGAAAATTGTATAGCTTACTCTGATTAATGCATATATTCCTGCTTTAGCTAAAATACCGGCAAATGACGCGGCTATTGGTCCGGGTGCTTGTGAATAGGCATCGGGTGCCCAACCGTTAAGTGGGAACATTTCGGCTTCGATACCCAATGCAACAAAAAACAGTAAAAATGAAACTATTTTAGCGTGCATCGGTACTTGCGGCATTAGCATTGCCAGTTGAGCCATATTTAATGTACCGGTGTAGGCATAAAGTATTGTTATGCCGAGAAGTAGCATGATTGATGAAAAAGAGCCGATTAATAAAAACTTAAAAGCTGCTTCTGCACCATCACGTCCTTTGTAAAATGCGGTTAATGCATAAGCCGAAAGCGATGTAATTTCAACAAAAACAAACATATTGAAAATATCGCCTGTCAAAACTACTCCGATTGAACCGGCTGTAAGCAACATGAAAAGTATGAAATACTTTTGCGCATCGTCAAACTCAACTTTTTTAAATTTAAAACTGTATAACCAGATAAAAAATGCAAGAATTGATATCAAACTTGCGATAAACCCGCTAAATGAGGTAAATACCAAATTAATCCCCCAAGGAGCTTTCCAACCGGCTATCATAGTGATAATTGGTTTATCAGGCCCAACTTGCTGCATTAACACTACAGACATAACTGCCAAATATGCTAAAACCAGTCCGGGAATAATCCTTACCAAGGGTTTCCATAATTTGGCCAAAAGTGGCACAAGGAAAGCCGTAAACAGCGGTAAAGCTATGTATAAAATAGGATTTGCTACCATCTCAATGTTTTTATTTCGTCAATTTTAATCGTATTATGTTTTCTGTATAAGCGAATTACCAGTGAAAGAGCTACTGCGGTAACTCCAAAACCGATAACAATAGCTGTTAGCACCAAAGCTTGCGGTACGGGATCAACCATGATTACATCTTTTCCTTCAACTGCAGGCGAAAATATTGGTGCTGTTCCTCCTTTTATATAGCCTAAGGCTATTAAAAGCAAATTAAATCCTGAATCCATTATGGACATGCCAATTACAATTTTGATAAGGTTTTTTTTCGTTAGTATTGCGAAAATGCCTATCAACATTGTTAAAATGGCTGCTCCGTAAACAGAATAAGTAAGTATTTGATTCATTGTCTTAATTTTTTAATCTATATCTCCTGTTTCACGAATATTTACTAATGTATCTAAGATACCGGTAAGTTCGGCAGCTACTTTAAACCCGACTGCAATATATACCAGAGCAATTACTCCGCCGCTGGTTAGTTCATTTAAGGTACCCACGTTTAAAAAGTTTTCTAAGAATGAATTGTGTGGACCTAAAACAATACCTAATAAACCGATGCTTACAAATGTTAATCCTGCCAAGGACTCAATCCAAGTAACATATTTATGTTCTACTTTGAACTGACGGTAGGATATTAACAGTAACAAAAAGCCGGTAGCTATAATAGCTCCTCCCTGAAAACCACCACCCGGAGTTAAATGTCCGTGTATGAATACATAAGCACCTAAAATCATAATGGCAGGAAATAATAGTTTACCTGCTGCTTGAACAATTTTACTTGCTTCGGGAGATGTACGTTGGGGGTTAAGCCCCGTATGTTTTGAGCGGCGGCGTAATAAAATGGTTCCCATTCCTGTAGCTGCTAAAAATAAAACCGTTACTTCGCCTAAGGTGTCAAAACCTCTAAAGTTAACTACAATTGCTGTTACTGCATTGGCTACTTGTAATTCGCTGGGTGATTTCTCCAAATAATAATTTGACAATACTTTACGATCTTTGCCAAATTCTGCACCGGCAAAAGTATCCAGTAGATAATAGCCCAATACCAACAATAATGATATTATTACTAATTTTCTCATAATTTATCTTATTTCTCGTCTTCGTATCTTTTTGTATTTCTAATAGCAATTATAAAAACAATGGTGCTTAAAGCTACACCAATAGCAGCTTCGGTTAATGCAACATCAGGAGCATGCAGTAAGTAAAATATTACCGACAAAGCCAAGCTGATTAGCGAAGTGCCGATTGTTGCAAAAATCAAATCTTTCATAATTGCTGCGTAAACAGCTGCACCAATCATTACAATTAATGAAAAGAACAGGAGTAGTAATGTAATTGTATCCATGTTTTATTCCTCCTTTTTATTATCGTTTTCTTCTGCCACCTCTTCGTATGCATCAATTGTATCCGTTAAAGGCTTTTGATGCGTTTTATAAGCACCACGAGCTAATGCATGCGAACTAATCGGATTAGAAATAGCAATGAATATTATAATGATAAGGGTTTTAAAGAACCATTCGGGCTGCATTAATCCAACTCCAAGAATCAGGCTCATAGCCCCCAGTGTACTCGATTTTGTACCTGCTTGCAAGCGTGTATAAAAATCAGGCATACGAAAAATACCAAATGCACCGAGAAATAAAAATGCAGCACCCAGCGATACAAAAAAGTATCCAAGATAAAGTAATACTGTTTCCATATTAAATTCCTCCTTCTAAATAGCGCGCAATAGTGAGCACTCCGATGAAACCTAAAACTGCATATATTAGCGAAACATCAATATAAATGAAACGCTGAAAAACAAAGCCCATGAAAATAAGCGTTGCAACTACAATGGTCGATAAATTATCCAGTGCTACAACACGGTCGGCTGTTGTGGGACCTTTAACGAATCTGATGACAGCAAAAACACCTGCCAACATGATTATTCCCATAATGATGATAAAAAATACGTTCATAGTTTTTATTCGTAAATTTTTAATAAAATTTTCTCAAAACCTTCTGCTATTTCTTTATAAACACTTTCTTCGTCGGTAGCTTCAACTTCCAACCAGTGAATGTAAAAGCGATTTTCAACAATATCTACCGTAAAAGTACCAGGGGTCAAGGTGATGCTGTTTGCTAAAACCATTTTTGCAAAATCTGATTTCAGTTTAGTCTCAAATTCTACAATACCCGGATTTATAGGTAAGCTTGGCGATAATACAATTTTGGCTACATGAAAGTTTGCTTTAATTAATGCACCGATAAAAACAAAAAAGTATTGTGTTAAATAAAATATTTTTTTTGGTGCAAAAATGCCTAAGCCTGTTCCCGTAAAAAAACGAAAAGAAAGCAAGGCAACAATTAAGCTAACAATCAGTCCTGTAATTACTTCCTCTATTGCCAGGGTTGAGGTAAAAGCCAACCAGACAATAAATAGTATTATCCATGTGTAAAACAGTTTACTGATGTTTGATACATTTTCCATTATTCTGTATGGTTTTAATATATTTAAGACAAATTAGTCGTACTTATAAATAAAGATAAGATTATCTTTATATCTAGATTGTTAGATGTTTTAGCGAAAAAAATAAGGCGGTTTTTCTCCGCCTTTCATCTGATATTATAATGTAGATTCTTTTTCGCCGAAATAACGCATAAATTGAACACGTTCATAATGTGCTCCGTTTTCGTTTTTAGACTGACTTAATTTTGCTCTGAACTGATCAATATTCAGGTAATTGTGCCTTTCCATCCATTTTTCAATTTCTTTAAGCATTGTTTGAATATATTCAGCTCCGTTTTGATAAATTGTTGAAGCCACTTGAACTGCTTTTGCCCCTGCCAATAACATTTTAACTACATCTTTGCCATTATGGATACCTGTTGTAGCTGCTAAATCGCAAGAAACCTTCTCTGCCATAATCGAAATCCAACGCAAAGGCATAACCTGATCGTTTTGAGTACTGAAAATATGTGATGAAATAACTTTTAACTCTTCAATATCAAAATCAGGACTGTAAAAACGATTAAACAATACAATTCCTTTCAATTCGGTTTCGGATAATTTTTTAATCATTTGTGCCAAATTTGAAAAATAATGGCTCATTTTTATTGCAACCGGAATATTTACTTCCTTTTTAATCGTATCAAC
>JALSLF010000639.1 GCA_026988445.1 Bacteroidales bacterium | reverse complement strand
GGTGCTCTTGCCCAATATAGTCATTAATGTTTTTGGGACGCATTCGTTCTGCCAAAGGAATATTTGTACTCATAGATTTTTTTAACAAAAGAATAGATTAATACCTAAATTGAGCGATTATCTGCTTCAACAAGCATCAATCTATTGATTTAAAATACTTAGAAAACAAAGAAGGAAATTTATTTATAAGACAACAATATTTTCAATTTCTTTAAGAATAAATCTAATATCAGGCTCATTGCTTTCAATCACGCCGTCTTTTATATGTTTATGATGAGGAAAATTCTTCAAAGCAGGATAATGCTTCGCATTATCATATCTAAAAACCAATTCGTTATTTTGATTCATATAGTGATAAGAATATTTTATCTTTTCATTTTTCCCGAAATCAAGAACCTCGACAAAACTCATTCTACTTTCGTCAATAAAAAATAATTCTCCTTCTACAAACCCTTTTTCATCAGAAAATGCATCTTTATTAATGATATATGTTTCTAAAATATAATCATATTCATTAAAAATACGCTCAATATCCTTAAAATAAGAAGCAATCATAACAGTTGTTCCAATTTCTTTTTACTGTCAAGGTACATTTCATACACTCCAGACCAAATCAGAAAGTCCTTTTCATCGCCATACTTTCCCTTATTAAAATCATTATAAAAATCTTTACTTTCTATATGATATTTTTCTTCATACTTCTTTAACGAAGCTTCCATACGTATAATTTCACGTTTTAAACGATGAATATGAAATTCAATAAATTTATTAAACATAATTTCCTCACTGCCGAATAGCTTAATAAATTTTCTGAATTTATCGGCGACAGGTGAATTTAAATCTAATACTATTTGTGCCATAATAATAATTTAAGCTTTTATACAAATATACACATTTTTAATATATCCGGCAATTTATGCTGCTGATGAATATCCTGCGGCAGCTTAATTTCAAAAAACTTTTTATACTTTCGCAACAAAATAATTAACTTAAAAATCTAAATTATGAAGAAAACATTAATATTAAGCGTATTTTTTGCTTTGTTTGTTTTTGCAGCCTGTAACAACACATCAAAAGAGCAAAAAGACGAACAAAAACAAGAAAAGATATCTGAAATGCAAAAGAAAGTGAACGCATTTGCGCATTTTACCCTAACTGCCGATCTATCCGGCTTGACCGAAAAAGAAAAACAAATGCTGCCTTTACTCTTTGAAGCAGCTAAAATCATGGACGATATCTATTGGCAAGAAGCTTTTGGAAACAAGGACAGTTTATTGGCAGGTATTCAAGACGAAGCTGTAAAGCAATTTGTACTAATCAATTACGGACCTTGGGAACGACTAAATGACAACAAGCCTTTTGTTGATGGTTTTGGCGAAAAACCCAAAGGCGCTAATTTTTATCCTCAGGATATGACCCAAGAAGAGTTTGAAAATTTTAATGCCGTAGATAAAACAAGCCTTTATACAATGATTCGTCGTGATGACCAAGGGAATTTAATTTCCATTCCTTACCATGAGTTTTTTAAAGAACAAGTAAGCAAAGCAGCCGGCTTATTAGCCCAAGCAGCTGAATTGGCAGAAGATGCCGGTTTGAAAAACTACCTTGAACTACGTTCAAAAGCCTTATTAAACGATGATTATTTTGAAAGTGATATGGCTTGGATGGATATGAAAACCAACACTTTGGATATTGTTATCGGACCTATTGAAAACTATGAAGATGCTCTTTACGGATACAAAGCTGCACACGAAAGTTACATCTTGATAAAAGATAAAGAATGGAGCAAAAAATTAGAAAAATATGCTCAGTTATTGCCCGATTTACAGAAAGATTTACCTTGCGAAGCACAATACAAGCAAGAAAAACCGGGAACTAATTCCGATTTGAATGCTTATGATGTAGTTTATTATGCCGGCGATTGTAATGCAGGAAGCAAAACCATTGCCATTAATTTACCAAATGATGAAAAAGTACAATTAGCCAAAGGTAGCCGCCGTTTGCAATTAAAAAATGCCATGCAAGCTAAATTTGAAAAAATTTTAGTACCCATTGCCGACTTAATTATCGATTCTACGCAACGTCAGCATATTAAATTTCAATCGTTTTTTGAAAACACCATGTTTCATGAAGTTGCCCACGGTTTAGGCATTAAAAACACCATTAACGGTAAAGGTACCGTACGTGATGCTTTAAAAGAACAATATTCGTGGTTAGAAGAAGGCAAAGCCGATATTTTAGGATTGTATATGATTACAAAACTTAAAGAAATGGGCGAGTTAGATGTGGATTTAATGGATAATTACGTAACCTTTATGGCAGGAATTTTCCGTTCCATACGTTTTGGCGGTGCAAGTGCGCATGGTAAAGCCAATTTAATGCGTTTTAATTATTTCAAAGAAAAAGGTGCTTTTGTAAAAGATGCGAACGGTACTTATAAAATCGATTTTGATAAAATGACCGAAGCAATGACTTCACTTTCTGCCTTAATATTAAAATTACAAGGAGAAGGCGATTATGAAGCGGTTAAAAAATTAAAAGAAGAAAAAGTAGTAATCGGAGCAGAATTACAAAAAGATTTGGATAATATTTCTAATGTAGGTATTCCTCTGGATATTGTTTTTGACCAAGGATTGGACAAATTAGGATTGTAAAAAAGTACTTATTTTTTAAGATTAAATTAAGGGCTTCACTTTAAAATGAAGCCCTTAAATTACCAAACTCAATTATTAACATAAACTCTATATTCCCAAGCTTGTAATTCTTGTTCATTATTAAATTCTTCACCGCTAAAAATATCTTTAAAACTTTTACCCGATTCGGTATTCAATTTCACCTTTTGTGTTTCAGGTGAAAAATTAAATACGGCAATTAGCTCATCATCACCTTTTTTACGAATAAAAGCAAATATCTTATCATCAGAAGAACTTTTTATGCGTTGCATACTTCCGCCTTCGGCACCGTTCCACAAAGCAGGATGTTCTTTTTTCAGCTTTATTAATTGCGTATAAAACGCTTGTAAATCTTTTCCGCCTTTCCAATCAATCAAATCTTTTTCAAAAAAAGCTAAACGTTTATTTAGTCCGGCTTCTTGTCCACTGTAAATTAAGGGCATTCCGGGTATTGTAAAACTCAAAACTGCCATTGCCGGATAGGCATCGCCCATACGTTCAAATACGGTTCCGTTCCAAGTATTTTCATCATGATTACTGGTAAAATACATACGAATAGCATCTGCAGGATAAACCGTACTGTCTTTTTTAAAATACTCATCAAAAGCTTCTACCGTTTTTTTCCCTTGCGCCACTTCGTTCATCAGGTGATGAAAATTCCAACCATAGGTCATATCAAAAGCCTTATAGTGTAAATCAACTTGTTCAGCTTCGGCAAGCATAAATACAGGCTTGATCGCATCCAGTTCTTTTCTTGCCGTATTCCAAAAATCGGTGGGTACCATTCCGGCAACATCACAACGATATCCGTCAATGTTTGCTTCTTGAACCCAATATTTTAAAGAATTTATCATCTCAATCCGCAATTCAAGATTATCATAATTCAAATCAATAACATCCGACCAATCAGTACCTTTGGGCGGCATAAAATTACCGGTACTGTCTTTAGTGTACCATTCGGGATGTTCTTGTGTCCAAGGATGATCCCATGCAGTATGATTTGCCACCCAGTCAAGAATTATATGCATTCCGTTTTCATGAACTTTGGCAACCAAATCTTTAAAATCGTCCATTGTACCATAATCAGGGTTCACAGATACATAATCTTTTACGGAATAAGCACTTCCCATACCGCCTTTACGGTTTTTTTCTCCAACAGGATAAATTGGCATTAGCCAAAGAATTTCCACACCCATTTCTTTTAATCTTGGTAAATGTTCTTCAAAAGCTTTAAAGGTTCCTTCGGGTGTATATTGCCGGATATTTACTTCGTAAATATTGGCCGTTTTTACCCAATCGGCATGTTTTACTTTAAATTTTGAAAATTTTTCTTTTACCGGCTCTTTCATATCTTTCTTCTCATCTTTTGGATTATTGCTCGTACAAGCATAAAAAATAGTAGTAATTAAAAATACTACGGTTAAAATTTGTGTAAATTTTCGCATTGTTTAATTTTTTAATGTTTGATTATAAATTATTTATTAACTTTTGAACGTCCGGCAGGACTTCAAAACGTTTAAACTTAAAGAGCAAAAACCTTCATATGTCTTAAAGTACGATTTGAAGTTTTTGAAACTTTTGAACGTCAGACAAGACTTCAAAACGTTTAAACTTAAAGAGCAAAAACCTTCATATGTCTTAAAGTACGATTTGAAGTTTTTGAAACTTTTGAACGTCAGACAAGACTTCAAAACGTTTAAACTTAAAGAGCAAAAACCTTCAAATGTCTTAAAGGACGATTTGAAGTCTTTGAAAAACTTTTGAACGTCCGGCAGGACTTCAAAACGTTTCAAACACACTACAAATCAAATAATTAATATGATATTTTCAACTTTTAGATTCAAGCAATCAGTTCCGAACTGCTTTTAGTTGTTCAATTTTAAAGGTCTCATTAGCCGGAATATTTACCGCTTGTCCTCTTACAATTAATTCTATATCTTCATCATGATTGTTGCTAATTTCTACCGACTTTTTATTTACGGTAATAGCCAATAAATGACCGCGAAAACGAATTTTAAACGAAAAAGATGTCCATTTTTCAGGTATATAAGGATCAAATACCAATTTATTGTTTCGCACACGCATACCGCCAAATCCTTGTACTACCGATAACCATGTACCCGCCATACTGGTAATATGCAGTCCTTCATCAGCTTCATGATTATAGTCGTCTAAATCCAGTCGCGCAGTCTGCAAATAGAAAGCATAAGCTTTTTCTCTTTTTTCAAGTTTTGAAGCAATTATTGAATGAATACATGCCGAAAGCGAAGATTCATGTACTGTTCTTTCCTCATAATAATCAAAATTTCGAAGAACAGTATCCTTTTCAAAATCATCTTCAAAAAAGTAAATACCCTGCAAAACATCCGCTTGTTTAATGTATGGCGAGCGCAAAATCCTGTCCCATGACCAATTTTGGTTCAATGGGCGTTCTTCTTGTTTTAAATCGGCAACCAAAACTTGCTCTTTATCTAAATAGCCGTCTTGCTGCAAAAATATACCCATTTGTTTATCCTCGGGCAAATACATTTTTACAATTTTCTCGCGCCAATCTGCTGTTTCCTGATGTTCTTTAAAATTCCACTTTTCAACAATTTCTTTATACTTATCAGGACTTTTGCTTTTTACAAAATCAATCACTTCTAAAGTATATTGCATTGTCCAACGGGCAATATAATTTGTGTACCAATTGTTATTTACATTGTTTTCATATTCATTAGGACCGGTAACTCCAAGCATAACATATTGCTTTTTATCCTGCGAATAGTTAACTCTTTGTGCCCAAAACCTGGAAATACCCATTAAAACTTCCAAGCCGTACTTAATCAAATAATTACTGTCGCCGGTATAATTCACATAATTGAATATGGCATAGGCAATGGCACCGTTTCGGTGGATTTCTTCAAAAGTAATCTCCCACTCATTATGACATTCTTCCCCGTTCATGGTAACCATAGGGTAAAGTGCAGCATTATTGGTAAATCCTAATTTTTCGG
>JALSLF010000638.1 GCA_026988445.1 Bacteroidales bacterium | reverse complement strand
TGGTTAAATACCTGATAAAATACAATCCTATAATAAAACCACCAACAATGGTCAATAATACAATAAATGTGAAAACCAGTTTCAATTCGGTAGAATATTTATAAATTAATAAATTAGATTGTTGATGAATATAAGAAACGTTTTTTTGTATTTGGTTTTCAACATTCTCTAAATGTTTTTTTAAACCGGTATTCGATTTTATTCCTAAGATTTTGTCATTATAAACAAGCTGTTTAAAAAATTCTAAATATTTATCTAAAACCCGAGAAATACTATCTTTTTGACTTACCTGCAAATTACTCGTCAGGAGTTCTTTTTTGAATCGTCTGTTTTTCAACTCAAAAAGTTTTATATATTTATTTTCATGCCTGATAATGTAATCTTTTTCATGTCTCCTTAACATTAAGGTTTGCCATTTCGGAAATTCAGAATATCTTTCCAATTTATGTGCATAAAAACGCATTTTACCCACCAAACCAAAATCTTTATACCCTCTAACTTTGCTAATAAGAATTATTGAATCCAAAAGAGTACGGTATGCCGATAAATTTTTCTTCAACGAATACTTTAAAGTATCGGTATTTTCATAACTGAAATATTTATTTGAAAAAATTTTATCTGCCTTATATTCAACCACAGCCAATAAACTATCTATGTTATTTATAAAAATATCCTCTTTATTTTTATAAAATCCGGAATCAACCAAACTATACATATAAAATCTATTCAACTGGTTGTTAATATTGTATATATCCGTTTGAACATTTAAGCTTAACTCTTTTAAATCTTGTAATTCTTTATTTTTTTTTGCGTAAATAAAGTTTAAGATGCTTAAAAAAATCATCAAGAAAACAAATATTATAAACAATATTAAAAATCGTGAAAATAAAGTATTTAATTTCCAAGTAGAAATACTTTTATCGGCTCTTTTCATCAGCAAAATTTGTTTGTATAAGCTAAATTTCACTGCAAAGAAAAGATAATACCTGCTTTTAGCTGTAAAAACAGAGTTAAGTCTTTGTTATACTTTTGTTAAGTTTAACCTAAATTGAGTGAAATTAAAACCGGTTCAGATAATAAATTAATGCAAAATCAAAAACATTAATTCACGTAATAAATCACCGGGTGTGGCACTTTGATTTCCTAAGCCTTTAGATTTTAAATCATATTCACGCAATTTGGAAATTATATATACCACTTTTTTCGGATTGTATTTTCGTGCAGCTACTTGATAATCTTTTACAAAATATGGGTTGATTTGCAATGCAGCAGCAACGCTACGGTTATCTTTGGTTTTCAAAAAATGATAAATCAATATCTTTTTAAAGTAATGAAACAAGGAGTTAATCGTTAAAATAATAGGATTTTCTTTTTGATTTTTCCCGAAATGGTCAATTATCCGGTTTACTTTTAATACATCTTTTTTCCCAATTGCATTTTGCAACTCAAAAACATTGTAATCTTTACTAATTCCAATGTTTTCTTCAATATCTTTTGAGCTGATTTTTGAGCCTTCGGGTAAACTTATCATTAATTTATCCAACTCATTGGCAATTTTACTCAAATCTGTTCCGAGATATTCATTCAGCAAAGCCGAAGCCACCGGCTCAATAGTAAATCTTTTCGTGTGCAAATATTTATTTATCCATGCAGGTACTTGATTATCATATAGTTTCTTCGATTCAAATATTAAACCGTTTTTAGCAATTTCTTTATAAAGCTTTTTGTTTTTAGCAAGTGTTTTATACTTATAGTTAATTACCAATATGGTTGATTTCAAGGGTTTACTAGCATAAAACACGAGTTTATCCAAATCTTTCACCGCTTGAGCTTCTTTTACAATAATTACCTGATGACTCGCCATCATTGGATAGCGGCGTGCCAAATTATCAATATCTTTAGCACTTACATCACGCCCGTAAACTACCGTTTGGTTAAAGGCTTTTTCAGCTTCCTTTAAAACATGATTATGAATATAGTCGGTAATTTTATCAATATAGAAAGATTCTGCACCCATTAAAAAATAAATAGGTTGAAAAATCCGGTTCTTTAAATCCGTCATTATTTGTTCAAAAGTTTGCATACAGGCAAAATTTTTCTTTTTTATTAGAAAGCAAATTTACAGATATTACATTAATCTTTCTAAAAAAACAATCTGTAAAAATTATTTTGTTGATAAGTTTTTATCTTTGTTAGCATAAAGCAAAACATTACTTTCACTGAAATATTTGAAATATATATAAATTATGACAAAACTTGAAACAAAACTAAGCAACGAAATAGAACATGGTAAAAAAATCAGCAAAAATGCGGAAGATATTTGGGGTTGGTCAAGTCCGGCAGGACAAATACGTGCACAAAGAAGAGCAGCTTATTTTATTGATTTAGCAAAACTTAATGCACAATCAAAAGCATTAGAAATAGGTTGTGGTACAGGCTTGTTTACAAAAAAGGTTTATGAAAAAACAAAGGCTCAAATTACGGCTATTGATATTTCAGAAGACTTATTAGCTATTGCGAAAAAGAAATTACCTGAACTAAATTTTAAAATAGACGATGCAATGGCCTTAAGTTTTGAAAACAATAGCTTTGATGCCGTATATGGAAGCTCCATACTTCATCATTTAGATTTTGATAAATCATTAGAAGAAATTATACGTGTCCTGAAACCGGGTGGAAGATTCGTTTTTGCAGAACCCAATATGATTAACCCGCAAATATTTCTACAAAAAAATATTCCTGCCTTCAAAAAATGGATGGGCGACTCGCCGGATGAAACAGCAATTGTACGTTGGCATTTCAAAAAATTAATGCAAGAAAAAGGTTTTACAAAAATTAAAATTTTTCCTTACGATTTTTTGCATCCCGCAGTACCTAAAATATTTATACCACTGGTAAAAAAAGCAGGCGAGATAGTTGAAAAAGTACCGGTATTAAAAGAAATTGCCGGTTCGGTCATTATTTACGGTGAAAAGCCGAAAGACTAAGGCAATATGAATTTAGTTCTCTTTTTAAAGGCTGATAAACAGTTATCAAAAACTACAAAGCAAAGCTCAATGTTTATAATCATTAAGCTTTGCTTAAATCAAAATATTTAAAACTTCAAATGTTTTACCGATTTTTTATCGTGTATAATAACCGATAAAGCTTCAATACCGATTTTCAGATGCTCATCTACAAAATTATCGGTAACCACCTCATCCGATTTATCTGTTTTTACACCATCGGGCACCATGGGTTGATCAGAAACCAAAAGTAAAGCACCCGAAGGAATTGCATTAACAAAACCTACCGTAAAAATAGTAGCCGTTTCCATATCAATAGCCATAGCTCGTGTTTTCTCTAAATATTTTTTAAAACGGTCATCGTACTCCCAAACACGTTTATTTGTAGTAAAAACAGTACCCGTCCAATAATCGCGTCCGTAATCACGTATAGCCGTAGAAACGGCTCGTTGCAAATTAAATGCCGGTAATGAAGGAACTTCGGGCGGAAGATAATCATTTGAAGTACCCTCACTACGAATAGCCGCTATGGGCAAAATCAAATCACCTACTTTATTTTTTTTCTTTAAACCGCCACATTTTCCAAGAAATAATACAGCCTTGGGGTCTATTGCACTCAACAAGTCCATAATTGTAGCTGCATTGGGGCTACCCATTCCAAAATTAACTAAAGTAATACCATTTGCCGATGCACTTTGCATGGGGCGGTCTTCTCCCAAAACAGG
>JALSLF010000637.1 GCA_026988445.1 Bacteroidales bacterium | reverse complement strand
AATGATAAATATAAATTTAAAATATCCCATAAAAATAATTACAAAATCAAGGAAAAAATATATTTTTGATAATATACGTAAAAAATATGTACGATTAACACCCGAAGAGTGGGTAAGGCAAAGTTTTATTAAATATTTGATTGAAGAAAAAAGATACCCTCAAAATCTTATCGGAATTGAACAAAAAATTCCCGGAAAAGGACAAAATCAACGAACAGACATTATCGTATATTCAAAAAATGCAGAAGTATTAATGATTATAGAATGCAAAGCTGAGACTATTAAAATAACACAAGATGTTTTTAATCAAGCTGTAAGGTATAATATGCAATACAATACATCTTATTTAGTATTAACAAACGGAAAAAATAATTATATATGCAAAATAAACAAAGACAACAAAAAATACAGCTTCTTAAAAGAAGTTCCTGAGTATCAAAATTTGCTGTAATTTTCATACGCTTATGCACAGAAGGATATTGAACAAGTATATCAATCCGGCAAAGCCCGAACAAGTATTAATAGTTTAATAGTTTAACAGTCCGCCGGTAGTCGGACAAGTTTTAACAGTGTAACAATTAGATAATAAAAGATATGAAAGTAAACAATAAACAATACCGTACAGTTTGGATGGAAGGGCAAAGTATTTTTATGATCGAACAGAACTTATTACCCTTTGAGTTTAGAATTTTTGAAGCAAAAAACTATGCAGAAGCATGCATGGCAATAAAAACGATGATTGTACGTGGTGCAGGTGCTATTGGCGCAACTGCCGGATATGCTCTTGCACAAGCTGCATTAGAAGCAAAATCGGAAAATTACCATGTTTACATAAAAAAAGCCAAACAAGATATTGAAAATACCCGCCCAACAGCACGAAATTTATTTACGGCTACCGAAAGAGTATATAAAGCTGCTTTAATATCACCTCAAGAAGCTGTAAAAGAAGCACAGTGTATTGCCGATGAAGATGCAGAAACAAGCCGGACAATCGGAAAATACGGGAATGAACTCATAAAATCAGGCTATGGAATTGAAACCCATTGCAATGCAGGTTGGTTGGCTTTTGTTGACCACGGAACTGCCTTGTCACCAATTTATCAGGCTCATAAAGCCGGAAAAGACATTTTTGTTTATGTTGACGAAACACGCCCGCGTAATCAAGGTGCTAAACTAACCGCATGGGAACTAAAAAACGAAAATATTCCACATACCATTATTCCTGATAATGCCGGAGCACACCTAATGGCACAAGGGAAAATTAATATCATCATAACCGGTGCAGACCGAATTGCAGCCAATGGCGACACAGCTAATAAAATCGGGACGCTTGAAAAAGCCATTGCGGCAAATTATTTTGGCATACCCTTTTATATTGCTGCTCCAAGGGCTACTTTTGATATGAATTGCCCAACAGGCAAAGAAATTATCATTGAAGAGCGCTCGCAAGATGAAGTGCTTTATCAAATTGGGATGAACCAAAACAATAAAGCAGAAAAAGTATTAGTATCGGCACCCGGCTCTTCTGCAATTAATCCTGCTTTTGATGTAACACCGGCTGAATTAATTGCGGGAATAATTACTGAAAAAGGAATTATAAAGCCCACATCCGAAGAAATTAAGAAAATATTTTAAGAATGGAAAATAACAAAATACAAAAATTCAACCAGCTTAAAAACAGGACATTAGTTTATTCCTTAATTATTGATTCAATAGGTATGCTTAGCTATCTGGTACCTGTTGCAGGAGATGCAGTCGATTTTGTATGGGCACCAATATCCGGCATCTTAATATACTTTTTATTTCGTAAAAGTTTAGGAATTATAGGAGGAGCAGCCGGTTTTATAGAAGAACTGATGCC
>JALSLF010000636.1 GCA_026988445.1 Bacteroidales bacterium | reverse complement strand
CGGATAAAAACTATACTTTATAGGATTTAAAATAAAATGGAAAAAATAAAAATAGGAACACGCGGTAGTAAATTAGCCCTTTATCAGGCAAACCGATTAAAATCAGAATTGGAAATTCAATTTCCGGATATTGATTTTGAAATTGTTATCATCAAAACCAAAGGGGATAAAATTTTAGATGTTGCACTTTCAAAAATTGGAGATAAAGGCTTATTTACCAAAGAAATTGAAAATTCTCTATTGGGAAGTCAGATAGATATGGCGGTGCATAGCCTTAAAGACTTACCTACGGTTTTGCCCGAAGGTTTAAAATTGGGTGCGGTGTTGAAAAGGGGTGAATTTCGTGATGCATTAGTAAGTTTAACAGGTAAAAAACTGATAGATTTATCGGAAAAAGATGTAATTGCCACCTCCAGTTTACGCCGTAAAGCACAATTATTAAAATTAAACCCGAATTTTAATATTATTGATATTCGTGGAAATGTAAATACCCGGATTGAGAAAATGAAAAACGGGTATTGTACAGCGATGATTATGGCAGCAGCAGGTTTGCAGCGTTTAAATATGGATGAATATATAAGTGAGGTATTGGATAAAGATAAAATTATTCCAGCTGTAAGTCAGGGAATTATAGCTATTGAAAGCCGTATAAATGATGAGCGGATTGAGCCTTATTTGCAAAGAATTAATGATAAACAGTCTTATTTGGCCGCTTTGGCAGAGCGTAAGTTTTTAAATGTTTTGGAGGGAGGTTGTCAAATTCCGGTAGGTTGTTATACCGATTTTGAAAATGATCGTTTTTATATAAAAGGCTTTATTTCAAAACCGGATGGTACTGATTATATTTCAGGCAGTCTTTCCGGTAAAAAAGAAGATGCAGTTCAGATAGCAGAGCAATTGGCAAAATCCTTTTTAGAAAAAGGGGCTTTAAAAATTGTTGAATTTATTAGAAAATTTGAGGGGTAGGTGGTTGAATTGTTAAAACTTGTCCGACCGCTGGCGGATTGTTACTGGTATCTGGTAACTAATTGGTTAAATAATAAAATATCTGTGTAAATTTGTGTTTATCTGCGGATAAACCATTTGCCGAAGGCAAACTAAGTGTTCTAAGTGGTTAAAAGATAAAATGGGTATGCTTATATGGCTAAATTGTTAAAATTTGTCCGACCACCTGTGGAGCTGCGGATAAATCATTTGCCGAAGGCAAAACAAAGTGTTCTTAGTGCTCTAAGTGGTTGAAAAAATACATGATAAGGATAAAATATATTTAAATGGTTCAAAATAAAACAGTTATATCAACACAACCTGCTGAACAAGCTGTTAAGTTACAAGCGCTGTTGCAAAACAGCAATAATATTATGTTTTATTCTATGCCGTTAATTGAAACAAAAATATTAAAAAGTAATCCCGATACTGAGCAAGTCCTTAAAACTATCCGGTCTTTTAACCGGATAGTTTTTACAAGTAAACGCGGTGTTTCATCTTTTTTTAAACTTGTAAAAAGCTTAAACATTAATGGCGAAGATATTGCAAATCTGCAATTTGCGGCGATTGGGGCTGCAACTGCCGGAGAAATTCTCAAAAACGGATATGAAGTTCATTATATAAATCAGGGAAACACATCAAAAGAGTTTGCGGCTTATCTGATTGATGATGTTATTAAAGCAAACGAAAAAATTCTTTTACCTCAAGGTAATTTAGCTCCTGATTTTTTGCTAAATAAATTATCTGAGAAAGCAAACTGCACGAGAATAAATGTTTACGAAACCATAAAAATTAAAAATCCCGATAGGGAAATATTAAATTTAATAGAAAAAAATTCTTACGATTTATTAATTTTCACCAGCCCTTCGGCGTTTGATAATTTTCTGGAAATAACAAATTATCAAGCTGACAAAAAAGGACTGAAAATTTTATCCATAGGACAAACAACAACAAATTTTATTGAAAATAAAGGCTTTAAAGTTCAAATTACAGCTAAAAAATCAAACATTAAAGGTTTAGCTGATGAAATAATTGAAAATCTTGTATAAACTATTTTAAAATTATAAAAATATGGCATTTCCTATTACACGTTTAAGAAGACTAAGACAAAATCCCGTTTTGCGAGCAATGGTAACGGAAACCAAAGTTACCACCGATGATTTAATAATGCCCTTGTTTGCTTGTCCGGGTACAAATATAAAAAATCCGATACCTTCCATGCCGGGCAATTATCAGATGAGCATCGATCTAATTGTTGAAGAGTGTAAAGAGCTGTTTGATTTAGGAATTAAAAGTGTTTTACTTTTTGGCATTCCCGAAACAAAAGACGATACAGGTATTATTGCCGCACACGAACATGCCATTATTCCCAAAACCATTCGTGCGATTAAAAAACATGTTCCGCAAATGTATGTAATTGCCGATGTATGTAATTGTGAATATACTACACATGGACATTGCGGTACTATTGTTGATGGCGATGTGGACAATGATTTAACATTAGATACACTGGCTGCACAGTCAATTAGTTTTGTCAAAGCCGGAGTAGATATGATTGCACCCAGCGATATGATGGACGGACGTGTGGCAAAAATTCGTAAAGCATTAGATGATAATAATTTTACCAATACACCGATTATGGCTTATTCAGCAAAATATTCTTCTGCTTTTTATGGTCCATTCCGTGATGCTGCCGAAAGTGCACCCCAATTTGGCGATAGGCAATCATATCAAATGAACCCTGCCAATTCTGACGAAGCAATGCGCGAAATAGATTTAGATATTATTGAAGGTGCGGATATTGTTATGGTTAAACCGGCATTGAGCTATCTTGATGTAATTCGCAGGGCAAAAGATATGTTTAATATCCCTATGGCAGCTTATAATGTTAGCGGAGAATTTTCTATGGTAAAAGCTGCTGCTGAAAAAGGCTGGATTGACGAAAAACGTATTGTAAACGAAATTTTGACATCCATAAAGCGTGCAGGTGCTGATATAATTATCACCTATCATGCAAAAGATTTTGCGAAGTGGAGTAAATAAATGGTTAAATTGATAAATGGTTGAATTGTTAAATTGTTAAGACTTGTCCGCTCTTTGGCAAATTGTTCGATGGATTATTGTTACTGGTTTCTGGTAACTAATCGGTAAAATTATAAATATCTATGTAAATTTGAGTTTACGTGTCCGACCACTGGCGGATCTGTGGATAAATATTTGCCGTAGGCAAACTAAGTGTTCTTAGTGCTCTAAGTGGTTAAAAAAATAGGCGATTATGGTTAAAACTTGCACGAGTATCGGCGAATGGTTAGACAGTTTATTGTTCCTATAACTAATCGGTAAAATTATAAATATCTGTGTAAATCAGTGTTCACGTGTCCGACCACCGGCGGATCTGTGGATAAAAATTTGTCGAAGGCAATCATATGTTTTTAGTGGTAAAAAATCAATGATAAAAAAATATAGAAAATGAAGAATACAAAAAGCATTACTGAATTTCAAAAAGCTGCAAAAATAATTCCGGGAGGTGTAAATTCACCGGTTCGTGCTTTTAAAAGCATTAACGGACAGCCTGTTTTTATTGATAGAGCCAAAGGCTCAAAAATTTGGGATATTGACGGAAACGAATATATTGATTATGTAGCATCATGGGGCCCTATGATTTTAGGGCATGCACACAATGAGGTAGTTAAAACCATACAAAAAACTGCTGAAAAAGGAACCAGTTATGGTGCTCCTACAATCTTGGAAACGCAAATGGCTGAGCTGATTGTTGAAATGGTGCCATCTATTGAAGTGGTGCGTATGGTTAATTCAGGCACGGAAGCAACAATGAGTGCATTACGTTTGGCTCGTGGATACACAGGCAGGGAGTTGATTATCAAGTTTGAAGGTTGTTATCACGGACATGCCGACAGCTTTTTGATAAAAGCCGGTTCAGGAGCCATTACTTTGGGTTTACCTGATAGTCCGGGCGTAACAAAAGGTACGGCAAAAGATACCTTAATTGCTCGTTATAACGATATAGCTTCGGTAGAGCAATTATTTAAACAATATCCTGATGAAATTGCCGCAGTTATTGTTGAGCCGGTTGCCGGAAATATGGGCTTGGTAAAACCCCAAAAAGGATTTTTAGTAGGGCTGCGCGATTTAACTAAAAAACAAGGTGCTTTATTAATTTTCGATGAGGTAATTACCGGTTTTCGTTTGGCAAAAGGTGGAGCACAAGAATATTTTGGCATTATGCCGGATATTACCACACTCGGTAAGATTATCGGTGGAGGTTTGCCGGTTGGAGCTTATGGCGGTAGTCGTGAGATAATGGAACAATTAGCTCCGACAGGACCTGTTTATCAGGCAGGAACTTTATCCGGAAATCCTTTGGCCATGGCTGCGGGATTAACAAGCTTGAAAATTATTAACGAAACACCTGATTTTTATCAAAAGTTAGAAGAAAAGGCAGCAAAATTAGAAGACGGTATTCGTAAAAACATTGAAAAAACAGGTGTAAAAGCTATTGTAAACCGTATAGGCTCGTTAATGACATTATTTTTTACCGATTTAAAAGAAATAAATTCTTTTGATGATGCAGTAAAATCAGATACCGGTAAATATGCCGAATATTTTAAACTGGCTGCCGAAAGTGGTATTTATCTGGCACCTTCGCAGTTTGAATGTGCTTTTGTTTCGGCAGCACATACCGATGAAGATATTGAAAAAACAATTCAAGCCAACTTAAAAGCACTTGAATTGTTGAATGCTTAAACTGTTAAAACTTGTCCGACTTTTGGCGGATGGTTAAAGTGTTAAATGATTAAAGTGTTAAATGGTTGAATGGTTAAAGTGATTAATGGTTAAAAAATACTCTGTAATAACAATATAAGAATTTAACAATCCGCCAGTGGTCGGACAAGTTATAGCAATTTAATAATATAACATAATACTAAAATATGAATTCAATTTTATTAGATACATTAAAAGGAAAAGAAACGGAGCGTCCACCCGTTTGGTATATGCGACAAGCCGGCAGGGTATTGCCTTCTTATATGCAATTAAAAGAAAAACATTCTTTCTGGGAAATGATGAAAGATAAAGAATTAGCTGCAAAGGTTACTTTATTGCCGGTGAATGATTTGGGGGTAGATGCAGCCATTTTGTTTTCCGATATTTTGGTTATTCCTTATGCAATGGGCATGGGTTTGGATTTTACTGATAAAGGACCTGTGTTTGATGCTCCTTTGAAAAATATTAAAGAACCAAAATTCAATCCTCAGCCTGAAAAATTGGAATATATTTATGATGCTATTGATGAAATCATTAAAACCCGACCCGAAAATATCCCCTTAATTGGTTTTTGTGGTGCGCCCTTAACGGTTTTAAGTTTTATGATACAGGGATTAGGTAGCCGTTCCAATTTTCAAGATGCGGTAATTTATATCTTTAAAGAAAAAAATAAACTAAGAAAAATTATCGATGCTGTTACAGAGCTTTCCGTTGAATATGCTTTAAATCAGATAAAGCATGGTGTTGAAGTTTTTCAATTGTTTGAAACCAACGCAGGATTAATTCCCAACGAATTGTATTTTGAGTTGTTTTTACCTTCGGTAAAAAAGATTTCAAAAGCTGTAAGAGCTACCGGCACACCTTTTATATATTTCCCTAAGGGTTTAGGCTTTGGTTTAAATAAAGTAAATAAAGATATTTGCGATTTTGTAAGTATTGATTGGCAAAC
>JALSLF010000635.1 GCA_026988445.1 Bacteroidales bacterium | reverse complement strand
TTTTGCTCTCCCTCAAGGACTTGAACCTTGGACACCCTGATTAACAGTCAGGTGCTCTAACCAACTGAGCTAAGGGAGAATTTTTCTTAATTGCGTGGCAAAAGTAAAGTGTTTTATTTAATTATGCAATACCTAAACAAATTTTTTTTTAATTTTTTTAATTAATTTTTTAATTTGTTGATTTTTAATGTTTTAAAATCGTTTTTTTTTATAAATCGAAACAAACATAATTACAATTTGTAAATTATTTTTATTATCGGATATTTGCAGTATCATTACTTAATTAATTGTTCGGAAAATGAAACTTTTAGATAACCGGCAAACATTTGTTTTAATAGCTGTTGCTTTTGCTCTTTTAGCGATTAGTCCACTTGTTTTTATCCATTTTATACCTGTTTTTAACTACTTTTGGTTGTACGTTGTTTTTTGGTTGCTTTTATTGTTTATTGTTTATTATATTATCATTTATACATGGGTTAATAAACTGATTTTAAATAAAATAAAGCCACTTTTAAGCACTATAAAATTTTTACAGATACCTACTGCAAAACAATATCAGTTTATTGATGACGGAGAGGTTTTAAAGGAAATAGATAAACAGTTTATGTATTGGGCAAAGAGCAAGTTACAAGAAATTTCCGAGCTGAAAGCCAATGAAAAATTCAGAAAAGAATTTCTTGGAAATGTTTCACACGAATTAAAAACACCACTTTTTAATATTCAAGGATATATATCAACTTTAATTGAAGGTGGATTGCAGGATGAAACAATCAACTTAAAATACTTGAAACATTCTGAAAAAAATATAAACCGATTGATATCTATTGTTCATGATTTGGAAACAATATCTGCTCTGGAATCAGGTGATAAAAAACTGCTTTTTGAAAAATTTAATATTTGCGATTTGATTTCAGAAGTTGTTTCAATGCATGAAATTAGGGCAAATAACAAATCTATTACCCTTGAAATTAAATGTTTACAGGGCGATGAGGTTTTTGTAAAAGCCGATAAAAAAGGTATTGCCGATGTGTTGAGTAATTTGGTAATTAATTCTATAATTTATGGTAAGAAAAACGGACAAACAACGATTGTAATTGATGAGAAACCGGATAAAGTATGGATTTCTGTGCATGATACCGGTATTGGTATCGATAAAGAAGATATTAACCGGATATTTGAACGTTTTTATCGGGTTGATAAAAGCAGGTCGAAAATTCAAGGAGGGACCGGATTGGGATTATCCATTGTAAAGCATATTATAGAAGCACATAATCAGGAAATTATAGTTGATAGTAGAGTAGGAGAGGGGACTACTTTTACTTTTAGTTTGTCAAAATAGATAATCGCTCAATTTGGGTTAAAATCGGGGTGCGACTTGAAGTCGTACTCCGACTACCAACAAAAAATTCTCTTTTTATTTTAAAATTTTTACTTTAAAATCATCAAAATAACTTACTGCATCGGCTTTTGTCCAAAGTCCTATTTTACCGGCTTCGGTAAAAGTTTGATCTTTTACTTTAAAAAGTTCTTTGCCGTTTAGATATACGGTAAATAAGTCATCAACAACCTTTAATTTTAAAACATTCCAATCGTTGCCTAATTTTTCTACATCTACCCCGTAAGTTCTACCTTTTCCAAGAATGGGTAAATCGCTTCTTTTTCCGTTTTTTACTTTGTAAAGTACTACATTATCTTCCAAAGGGTTTGCTCTAACTACGTAATAATTATCTGCGTCTTTAAATCGCCAAATAAAACCTCCTCCCCTGTCCATTTTTCCTTGAAAACCTTTGAGTTTTACGCTTAACTCAATATTTTTAGCTTCAAAACCGTTAAAAACTACATCGTTGAAATGATAATTCGGATTATTTTTTGATAATTGAGCCAAAACTTTATTGCCTTTATCGTCTATAATTTTCCATTCGGTATTTTTGCCTCTTCCGGTAGCATATTGCGCCCAGTTTTTGGGTAGATTACCGCTTTTGCAATTTTCAAAAGTGAATATGGTATCGTTCAGCTCTATTATTGATGGCGATTGAACAATTATTTTGCTTTTCAGGTTTTTGTCTGTTTTTTGTTCTTTATTATTATTGGCTTGCACACAGCTCAATAATAAAATAATTCCGATGGAAAGTAATGTTAAAGTTTTCATAATGAGTAGTTTTTGTTAATATATAGGATTTAACTATTTAAAATATTAGAAACAGCATATAAAGGATAAACATCAATTTTCTCGTATTTAGAAAAATTTTCTAAAGAAACTCTAATTCCTTTTTCGTTTTTCTTTTCTTTTAAAAAGATATACATACTTTGCATTGAACCTTTTTTTCCGGATTTAACTTCTATCGGATAAATTTTTCTTTTTTTGCTAATTAAATAATCTATTTCTGCATTGCTACTTTTAGCTTCACGATGCCAATAATATAAGTTTACTTTTTTATAGGAAGAATGGTATTTTATTAATTCTAAACCCGTAAATAATTCCGCAATATTTCCTTTATTTATTGTATCAAAATCATTTGTGTAAAAGATTTCTTCAATGGCAAGATCCAATATTCTAAGTAGAATCCCGGTATCAAAAATTAACATTTTTTGTTTTTTAGGATTTGTTTCTGCACCAAGAGGCAAACCGTTTGCTGAGCTATGTGTTACAGGGATAACCAAACCTGATAAAATTAACAAATTCAGTGCTTCTTTTATTTGTCTATGATTAACATGCTTGGCTGCTTTTGAGTAAATAAATTTACTTCCTGTTTGCATAATTACTGAATCAAAAACTTCGCGTAAGCGTGAAACAGGAACATTATTTTTATATTTGGCAAAATCATCCTGAAAAGAAAATAATAAATCATCAAGAATTAACCGGCATTTGTTAAAATCTTTATTAATGATATAATTTGCAACTACTTCCGGCATTCCTCCTAAAATAATAAATGTTTTAAGATAATCAAGTAATTTTTCATGAAGAAGTTTACTGATAGGATTTTCTGCTGACGACTTCTTTTTAAGGTCTAATAATCTCTGTTCGTTGTTAGCCTTTAAGAATTCATCGAAAGATAAAGGATACATATATATGGAACGAATTCTGCCTACTCCGAATGAGCTGATTTGTTCTAAGGCAAATTCTAATAACGAGCCGGCAGCAATTACATGCAAAGCTTGTTTTTTTTCATAAAAAAAACGTAAAGATTTTATGGCAGGAATACATTGTTGAATTTCGTCAAAAAATAGTAAAGTTTCATTTTCAATAATTGGTGTTGAAAAAAATATACTTAACTCTTCGCAAATTCTTTTAGGCGATAAATCTTTTTCAAAAATTTTACAAATATCAGGATTTTCTTCAAAATTAATTTCTAAAAAGTATTTAAAACTTTTGGCAAATTCTCTTATTGATTTTGTTTTACCAACTTGTCTAGCACCTCTTAATAGCAGTGGTTTTTTATAATTGTCTGTTTTCCAGTCAAAAAGAGTGTTGTCTATAGAGCGTTTTAAATACATTTTTATTCAATAAATTAATTGTTTGTAAAAAATACAAGGCAATATAATACAAATTTGTAAAAAATGCAAGGCAATAATCAGTAAATTTATAAAAAATACAAGGCAATAAATTGAATATTAATAAAAAATACAAACCAAACTAACAAAAAAATAAATACCGTGTTAATATTCCAAAAAGTACTTTACAAATTCATTTTCCGATTTTTTTATTTCGGCTACTGAACCTTCTGCTTCAATTTTTCCTTTATTTAATACAACTACTTTATCTGCAATGTTAAAGGCTTCTTTATGGTCGTGTGTAACGTATATAATACTTAATTCGCTCATTTTTTCTTTTAAGTTCCGGATATGTGCTAACATTTTTTGTTTTAATTTCACATCTAAATTGCTCAATGGTTCATCCATCAGTAATATTTTAGGTTTTAATACTAATGAGCGGGCTAAGGCACTAAGTTGTTTTTGTCCGCCTGAGAGTTGGTGCGGATATTTGGTATAATGTTCCGAAAGATTAAAAAATTCAAGTATTTCAAAAACTTTCTCTTTAATTTCGGGCGTTTTGCGCTCTTTTAAGCCAAAGGCAATATTATCATAAATTGTAAAATGAGGCCAAAGTGCCAAATCTTGAAAAATATAGCCCAAATTACGTTGGTGCGGAGGAATAATAATTTTACCTTTGGTACTTACTTTTTTATTTTCGATATAAATTTCACCCTTGTCAGGAATTTCCAAACCGGCAATTAATCGTAAAATAGTAGTTTTTCCACATCCGGAACTTCCTAAAAGACAAGTTAAAGCATTGTTTTCAATGCCGATACTGAAATTTTGAAGTATCTGCTTATCCGAATACGAAAAGCTAATATTTTGTAATTGAATTATTGGCACGAATAAATTTTTTAAAAATCAGATAAAAAACAGAAATAATAAACAAACTTATTAAAAATACAATTAAAGTCATAGAGCTTGTGAGTGCTTGCGGTGCATTTGCCATTAGGGTATATACTTTTACCGGCATTATTTCCATACCCGGCGGATAAAGCATAATGCTTATTGCCAATTCGCCCAGATTAAATATAAAACTAATCATAAATGCGGCAAACAGTGCCGGTAATATCAAAGGAATAGTTATTTTAAATAAGCGCTTGCTCAAGGAAATACCTTCAATTTGTGCAATTTCATCAAGAGATTTCGGTAATTGACGCAAACTATTTTCAATAATTTTTGCCGAGATAAAGGAAAATTTACCAACAAAGGCAATAACTATAATTGAGGCACTTGAATAAATAAATTCTAAACCCGGTCGATTGTAAAATTTTATTAAACTAATGCCAAAAATAATAGAAGGAATGGCAAAAAGAATCAGTAAAAACCAATTAAATACCGGAGTAAATTTATTTTTCGGATGGTTTACTGAAAAATATGCTGATGAAAATCCGATGATTATTGTAAAAAATGCAGCCCAAATAGCTAATTCGAAAGAACTTACAAAAGTAGGAAGCAATAAGCTAAATGCTTCGATAAATTTGTCCGTACCGTTTTTAAACGATTGGATAAAAAGTACCGTAAGCGGAAAAACTACTGTTATAACTAAATAAAAAATAATAAATCCGAATGCCGTGTTTTTTCTTTTTAATTGAAAAGTTTTATTCTTTGTTCCTTTTGCTCCTACTGATAAAAATGGAGCGCCTGCTAAATATTTAGCTTCGGTAAAAAGCAAAAAAATACAAATCAGTACCAAAAATAAAGACTGTAACACTGCTAAGGAATGATTGTAAAAGGCAGAAAATTGAGTAAAAATTTCGGTGGTAAAAACTTGTACGCCAAAATATGCCGGAACAGAAAATTCGGAAATGCTGAATATAAAAATTAAAACAAAAGAACTGATTATTGCCGGTTTTATCAAAGGCAAAATAATTTTTAAAACTACTTTGGGTAAACTTGCAATTAGCTGTGCACTTTCTTCCAATTGAGCATTGATATTACTCAAAGCACTGCCTATAATGAGCATTGATAAAGGGGTAAAAATATTTACCATCACAAAAATACTGCCTGCAACAGAGCTTATTAAATCAGTACGATGAAAAAACAGATAAAAAAAATCGCGCCAAGCAACAGCCATTATATATGGTGAAATAAAAAGAGGAATTAATAAAGTAATTTTTAAATAATTGCTGTACGGAATTTGTGTTTTATATAGTAAAAAGGATAAAAATATTCCTAAAATTGTGGATAT
>JALSLF010000634.1 GCA_026988445.1 Bacteroidales bacterium | reverse complement strand
TTATAAAATCAGTAATTACCGGAACCGTAGCAAAAGAAACTACCGAAGCAAATAGAGCTAAAGGGTTTTCGGTGTTTTATATGATGGTAAATATTGGAGCTTTCTCGGGAAAAACCATTGTGAAGCCTTTAAGAGAATCGATGGGTAATTTGGGACTAATTAACTTGAATTATTTTTCGGCTGCAATGACCTTGCTTGCACTCATCCTTATTATTCTGTTCTTTGTCCCTACACAGCGGGCGGGCGAAGGCAAAAGCATAAAAGAAGTTTGGAAGGCTTTTGTTAAAGTAATTACCAATCTTCGATTGATATTTTTAATTATAATCATTACCGGTTTTTGGATGGTTCAACATCAATTATACGCTACCATGCCTAAATATGTGTTGCGTTTGGCGGGCGAAGGTGCTTCTCCTTCGTGGTATGCCAATGTAAATCCTTTGGTAGTGGTATTAACCGTAGGATTTGTTACACAAATAATGCGTAAAAAAACAGCTCTTTTCTCAATGACCATCGGAATGTTTATCATGCCTATATCGGCTTTGGCAATGGCATCCGGTAATTGGATAAAAAGCGGCATGATTGATTTAGGCTTTATAGAAATGCATCCGGTAGCTTTTATGATGATTATCGGAATAATATTTCAAGGTTTGGCAGAATCATTTATCTCTCCACGATTTTTAGAGTATTTTTCATTACAAGCACCCAAAGGAGAAGAAGGTTTATATCTCGGGTTTAGTCATTTACACTCTTTCTTGTCCTCAATACTCGGTTTTGGACTTTCAGGATTTTTATTAGATAAATACTGCCCTGACCCCACATTATTTGATACACACGAACACTGGGCAGAAGCCGCAGCCAATGCTCATTATATTTGGTATTATTTTATGGGGATTGCTTTTGTATCGGCTATTGCTTTAATTGTGTACGGAAAAGTAGTTGCTGCCATAGATAAAAAAACACTTAGATAGTATTTATAAGCAACTATTAAATTTAATCTTAAATCCGCAACTATGTTCGTAGCGAAAAGCCAATATCATGTCAGACATTAGCCGGACATGGTATTGGTTTCGCAGTAGAAGATAGTTGCGAGTTAAGTTTTAAGCTAAATTAAGCTTTTACGAACGAAAAAAAGATTAATTTAGGTTTCAGTGTCTATAAAAATTCCAAATTGCTTTAAGCGAATTTTCCGGTTCTTCAATAAAGCCCATATGCCCGGAATTTTCCAAAACCACCAATTCGGAATTATCGGGTAATTGCAATTTATCAAGAATTGACATAGGAATAAAATTATCTTTTGCACCTATTATATATTGTATCGGAATTTTTGCGTTTTTTAACAATCCGGAACGGTCAGGACGACGCTTCATGGCTTCTAATGCAGCAATAATGCCTTCCGGTTTCATTGATTTTGCTCTCTGATTCATCTTTTCTATTTCCGATTTAAACTTATCCACATTTTCATTGGCAAAAGTTTTCGGAAAATGTGCTTTATATACTTGTGCAATTTTTCCTTCATTAATGATTTTGATTTCTCTGTCGCGTTTATTTTGTTTTTCTTCGGTATCGGCATAAGGGGCTGAATGAAATAAAGACAGTGCATTTAAACGTTCCGGAAAAAGTTGTAAAAAAGCCAGAGCCACATATCCGCCCATTGAGTGGCCCACCAAAAAGCATTTCTGAATATTCTCTTTATCCAAAACTGTTTTAACAGATTTTGCCATTGTTTCAAGGCTTAAATTTTCATTTGGTAATTCACTTTTACCATGTCCTGGCAAATCTGGGATAATTACCAAAAAATTTTCTGCCAATTGCGTAGCAAAATCACACCAAATTTCTTTTGATTCCAAATATCCATGCAACAAAACAATAGCATCGCCTTTACCTGATTTAAAATAACTTATACCTGAATAATTAAAGTCTTTCATAACTAAATATATTTTTTTTGAATGAACAAATTTACAGAGAAATGCTCAAAATTAATCTTTGATTAAAATATTATTTTTAAATTTAAGCCACAAAGCAATTGCTATTTAGAATCTTTCTAAATTATATTTTAATGTTTATCAACATTTGAAATTCTTAATGAAGCATATACATTTGTGCATACTTAGAATTATATCTTAAGTAATGCAAATTTTTAACCTTATTTAAAGTCTATAAATATGAGTGGATTTTTAAAGTCCTCAGTAGGACAAAAGTTTATGATGAGTATTACAGGCTTGTTTCTAATAGTGTTCCTTGTGGTACACTTAACAGCAAACCTGTTTTTATTAGTCGGTTCGGATGCATTTAATGTAGTGTCGCATTTTATGGCTACAAATCCGCTGATACAGATAATGCAACCTGTATTGGCATTGGGTTTTATTCTCCATATCATTTATGCGAGCATATTAACTTTACAGAACCGCAATGCACGACCGGTTTCGTACAACAAATTTGAACAAGGACACAGCAGTACTTGGGCATCAAGAAACATGTACGTACTGGGTTTTATGATTTTTGTATTTTTAGTCATTCACCTGATTAACTTTTTCTGGAAAATAAAAGTTGCAGGCTCTCCGCTTTTGGCAGAAGTTGATGTGGATGGTGTAACAATGGAAAATGCCTATGCTTTAGTATCCGGTTTATTTGTTGACCCACAACTTGGCATTGTGTATTCTATTTTCTATATTCTCGGAGCAATTGCACTGGGTTTACACTTACACCATGCTTTTTGGTCGGCTTTTCAAACCATTGGTTGGAGCAATATTGTTTGGCGCAAACGCCTTGAAATTATTGGAGATATTTATGCAATAATAATTGCAGCAGGTTTTTCAATGATACCTCTTTATTTTTTAATTTTCGGAAATTAATCTGTTAAACAGATAAATGATATAGAATTATGACAAAATTAGATTCAAAAATTCCTGAAGGACAACTGAAGGATAAATGGACAAATTATAAAGCACATCAAGATTTAGTAAATCCTGCCAATAAACGTAAAATTGAAATTATTGTTGTAGGTACCGGTCTTGCAGGTGCTTCTGCAGCTGCCAGTTTAGGTGAGCTTGGATTTAAAGTTAAAAACTTTTGCTATCAGGACAGTCCCCGCCGTGCACACAGTATTGCAGCACAAGGTGGTATTAATGCAGCAAAAAACTATCCGAATGATGGCGACTCCGTTTATCGTTTATTTTATGATACGGTTAAAGGCGGCGACTACCGTGCTCGCGAATCAAACGTATATCGCTTGGCAGAGGTTAGTAATGCAATTATTGACCAAGGTGTTGCCCAAGGTATTCCTTTTGCCCGCGATTACGGAGGACTATTAGATAACCGTTCATTTGGCGGAGCATTAGTATCACGTACTTTTTATGCACGCGGACAAACCGGACAACAACTATTATTAGGTGCTTACGGTGCATTAAACCGTCAAATCGCCAAAGGTAGTGTTGAAATGTTTCCGCGTACCGAAATGATGGATATTGTAGTAATTGATGGACGTGCACGCGGTATTGTAACCCGTAATTTGGTTACCGGCGAAATTGAAAGCCATTTTGGACATGCTGTAGTGCTCGCAACAGGCGGTTATGGAAATGTATTTTTCTTATCAACCAATGCAATGGGTTCAAATGGTAGTGCTGCATGGAAAGCCTATAAAAAAGGAGCATTCTTTGCTAATCCGTGTTTTGTACAAATTCACCCGACTTGTATTCCTGTACATGGTGAATTCCAATCGAAACTAACTCTAATGAGTGAAAGTTTACGTAACGATGGACGAATTTGGGTGCCGGCTAAAAAAGAAGACGCAGAAGCTATACGGGCACGCAAAAAACGTCCGGAAGATATCCCTGAAGAAGACAGAGACTATTATTTGGAAAGAAGATATCCCGCATTTGGTAATTTAGTGCCTCGTGATGTAGCTTCAAGGGCAGCTAAAGAACGTTGCGATGCAGGTTATGGCGTAGAAACCGGTCAAGCAGTATATCTGGATTTCAAACATGCTATTGAACGTTTGGGCAAAGATGTAATTGAAGCACGCTACGGAAACCTGTTCCAGATGTACGAAAAAATTACCGACCAAGACCCATACAAAACGCCTATGATGATCTATCCGGCAATTCACTATACAATGGGTGGTACATGGGTTGATTATGAGTTACAAACTACCATACCCGGATTATTCTCTATCGGCGAAGCTAATTTCTCTGATCACGGCGCAAACCGTTTGGGAGCATCAGCCTTAATGCAAGGTTTGGCAGACGGATATTTTGTATTGCCTTATACAATTCAAAACTACCTTGCCGACCAACACCAAGTAAAACCATTCAGCACCGATATGGATGAGTTTAAAAATGCTGAAAAGAAAGTTAAAGAACAGATTGACAATTTAATGGAAATCGGTTCAAAAGGAAAACGTTCAGTAGATTCAATTCATAAAGAACTCGGACATATTATGTGGGATCATGTTGGAATGGAACGTAATGCAGAAGGACTTAAAGAAGGTATTGAAATGATTAAGAAATTGCGTAAAGAGTTCTGGCAAGAGGTACGTATCCCCGGAAAAACAGATACCATTAATGTTGAATTGGAAAAAGCCTTACGTCTTGCAGATTTTCTTGAATTGGGCGAATTAATGGCAAAGGATGCTTTACATAGAGACGAGTCTTGCGGAGGTCATTTCCGTGCAGAACATCAAACCGAAGAAGGCGAAGCACTGCGTCATGACGATAAGTTTATGTATGTAGCAGCTTGGGAATATAAAGGTGACGATGCAGAACCCGAATTGCACAAAGAAGACCTTAAATATGAAGGAATAGAAGTTAAAACAAGGAACTATAAATAGAGAATCATGTCAACAAAAACGATAAATCTTACATTAAAAGTTTGGAGGCAAAATGGCCCCAAAGATAAAGGTCAGTTTGAAACATATCAAGTAAACAATGTTTCTACCGACAGCTCTTTCCTTGAAATGATGGATGTTCTTAACGAACAGTTGATTAATGAAGGAAAAGAACCTGTTGCTTTTGACCACGATTGCCGCGAAGGTATTTGCGGTATGTGTAGTATGTATATTAACGGTCGTGCCCATGGTCCCGATCGTTTAATTCCTACTTGCCAATTGCATATGCGTAAATTCAGCGATGGTGAAACCATTACTGTTGAGCCTTGGCGCGCCAACGGTTTCCCTGTTATTAAAGATTTAATGGTGGACCGTTCGGCTTTTGATAAAATTTTGCAAGCCGGTGGTTTCGTTTCAGTGAATACCGGTGGTGTACCCGATGCGAATGCAATACCCATACCTAAAGAAGCTGCCGATGAAGCGATGGACGCAGCTGCCTGTATTGGTTGTGGTGCTTGCGTAGCAACTTGTAAAAATTCATCCGCAATGTTATTTGTTTCGGCAAAAGTTTCGCAACTGGCTTTATTACCACAAGGTAAAGTAGAAGCCAAACGCCGTGCGCTAAACATGATTGCTAAAATGGATGAACTTGGGTTTGGAAATTGCTCTAATACAGGAGCTTGCGAAATTGAATGTCCGAAAGGAATTTCATTGGCACATATTGCACGTTTAAACAGAGAATTTTTGACAGCTAGTTTTACAGCTTAAAAATAATTTTTTTTCATGGCTCTGATTTGGCAGTCGTTTTGCTTAGGCAACGGCTGCCTTTCTTTTTTATAAAATAAAATATCCAAAAATAAAAATCCCTGACAGGGTTTATAACTCTATCAGGGATAATTATTAA
>JALSLF010000633.1 GCA_026988445.1 Bacteroidales bacterium | reverse complement strand
TTTTTATTTACTTGTCCACCGGTTGTCGGATATGTTTTAACTATTAGCAAATCTTAAACGTTCAAATGTCCTAAAGGACGATTTGAAGTTTAGAAACCGGTAATCTGCAAAAGATTAAACTAGTTACTAAATATATAATAAGCAATATTAAACACTCAACATTCAATATTCAACACTCAATAAACAATATCCAACACTAAATATTCAACACTAAATAAGCAATATTAAACACTCAATATTCAATATTCAACACTCAATAAACAATATCCAACACTAAATATTCAACACTCAATATTCAACACTAAATAAGCAATATTAAACACTCAATATTCAATATTCAACACTAAATAAGCAATATTCAATACTCAATATTCAATACTCAATAAACAATATTCAATATCCAAAAAGCAATCCGCACAGGTAGTCAGACAAGTTCAGATAATCTGCCAAAAACTTACAATAAATCGCTGGCTAAATCAGCCAAATAGCTCCTTTCACCTTTTAACAAGTTAATGTGTGCAAAAATATCCTGTCCTTTCATTCTATCCGACATATAAGTTAGTCCATTTGATTTATCATCAAGATAAGGCGAATCAATTTGTTCAATATCACCGGTAAAAACCAGCTTAGTACCTTCTCCTGCGCGTGTAATAATGGTTTTTATTTCATGAGGTGTAAGGTTTTGAGCTTCATCGACAATAAAAAACACATTGGATAAACTTCTTCCGCGAATATAAGGTAATGGCGTAATAATCAGTTTTTCATCTTCAAGCATTTCGTCAATACGTGCATAGTTTTTGCTATTCTTGCCGTATCTGTTTTTGATAAAGTTTAAGTTATCAAACAAAGGCTGCATGTAAGGACCTACTTTTTCTTTTGCACTACCGGGTAAATATCCTAAATCTTTATCAGCCAAAGCCATAATAGGACGTGCCAAATAAATTTGTTCGTAATTTTTCCGCTGTTGCAATGCAGCAGCCAATGCTAATAAAGTTTTGCCCGTACCGGCTTTTCCGGTTAAAGAAACCAGTTTAATTTCCGGACGCAATAAAGCATCTAAGGCAAAAGTTTGCTCGGCATTTCGCGGAACTATGCCTGCAGCTTTTTCTTTTTCAACACGCGAAACAGTTCTTTCAAAAGGATTGTAATGAGCCAAAGCACTTGCTTTTTCATTTTTTAATATAAAATACTGATTGGGCATAATTTCTTCGCCAAACGCAAACTCTTCAACCGGAATACCTTCTTGACCTTTATACAAACGCGAAATTAAATTCGCATCTACATTGTCGTAAGTTTTTATTCCTTTTTGAATTTTTTCTAAACTCCTTACTTTTCCTGTTTGATAATCTTGTGCAAGCAAACCCAAAGATTTTGCTTTTAATCGTAAATTAATATCTTTGCTTACTATATAAGTCAGCTTATCAGGATGGGTGTTTTTTACAAACTCCGTAATTGCCAAAATACGATTATCGGCATTGCGTTCGGTAAACGATTCAACCAATTGCTCCGAAAAAGCTTTACCTGTTTCTACATACAGTTTTCCTTTACCTTCGCCCAAAGAAACCCCTTCGTGAAATAGTTCTTCGCCCGAAAGTTTATCCAATTCGCGCATAAATTCACGTGCCTGAAAATTTATTTGATTATTCCCTTTTTTAAATTTATCTAATTCTTCCAATACTACAATCGGAATAACAATATCGTGCTCATCAAAATGATAAATACAACGATGGTCATGAAGTACCACATTGGTATCCAAAACAAATATTTTTTCTTTTTGCTCCATAATTCAAAAAATTAAATTTTAAACAAGATACAAATTTTCTTTTTTTCAAAAGAGAATATTGAATAGTTTTGTTGAAAATATTTTTTTATTTTAAAATGAACTATTCTCAAACTCTTGAATACTTGTTTAATAGCTTACCCATGTTTCAAAGGCAGGGAAAAGCTGCTTATAAGGCTAATCTTGATAACACCCATGCTTTAGATAAACATTTCGGGCATCCGCACCACCGGTTTAAAAGCATTCATATTGCAGGAACCAACGGGAAGGGTTCGGTATCACACATGCTGGCTTCGGTTTTACAAAAAGCGGGCTATAAAACAGGCTTATATACATCGCCTCATTTAAAAGATTTTCGTGAACGAATAAAAATAAACGGTATAGAAATTCCTAAAGTATATGTAACTGATTTTGTTAAAAATAATAAAGTTTTTTTTGAAAAATTAAAGCCTTCGTTTTTTGAAATAACGGTTGCAATGGCTTTTCAATATTTTGCAGACGAAAATGTTTATGTGGCGGTTATAGAAACCGGAATGGGCGGCAGGTTGGATTCAACAAATATTATCAATCCTTTGCTTTCCGTAATTACAAATATCAGCAAAGATCACACACAGTTTTTGGGCGATACCTTTGAAAAAATAGCCGGAGAAAAAGCGGGTATCATAAAAAAATCGACCCCGATTGTTATCGGCGAAAGCCAAAAGGAAACAAAACAGGTATTTTTGAATAAAGCAAAAGAACTTAATGCTCCGCTTTATTTTGCCGATGAAACATTCCGAATTGATTATGCGCTACAAACCATTGATGAAAAACAAAGTTTTAATGTTTATAAAGCCAATGATTTACTCTATCCTGATTTAAAGATTGATTTATTGGGTTTGTATCAGAAAAAAAATTTAATTACAAGTCTGCAGGCTATTGATATTTTAAAAGCTAAATTTAATATAGATAAAGAAGATATTTACCAAGGCTTATCCAATATTCAAGGAAATACAGGTTTAAAAGGCAGATGGCAAATTATCGGGCACAATCCGCGTATTGTTTGCGATACGGGGCATAACGAAGCAGGTATTCGAGAAGTGTTAAATCAGATAAAAAATACTCCGTACCGCAAATTGTATATGGTAATAGGTGTAGTTAATGATAAAAATATTGATACTATTTTAAGTCTCCTTCCCAAAGATGCAGAATATGTTTTCACAAGAGCAAGTATTCCGCGCGCACTGAACGAAAAAGAATTAGCACATAAAGCTGAGAAATTTGAACTAAAAGGGATAAGTACATCAAATGTTCGGGAAGCATTAGAAATTGCCAAAAGTAAAGCCGAAGCTACGGATATGATTTTTGTAGGCGGTAGTACTTTTGTGGTTGCTGATATTATTTAACCATATCCGTTTATTTTTATCCACTTAAAATATTAAGTTGCCTACGGCAAAAATATTTATCCATTGATCCGCCAATGGTCAGACATGTGAACGCAAATTTGCGCAGATATTTAACCGATTAATTACCGGAGATCAGTTACCAGCTACTAGTACGATAAACTTTCTAACAATATGCTAAAAAACAGACATGTTTTAACAATCCGCCGGTAATCGGACAAGTTTTTTTAGCTTTTCGCTATGAAGATAGATGTGGATTTAAAGTTAAACCTGAATTGAGCCATCCACGGGACTCGAACCCGCGACCTGCTCATTACGAGTGAGCTGCTCTACCAACTGAGCTAAGATGGCTTTTTGCGCTGCGAATTTATTAATTTTTTCAAAAAAATAAACTAATTTGTAGCGTTTAATCAATTTCTTGCATTTTATCAATAAACCTTTTTGAAAATTGTACTATGACCCAAAAACTTATTGCTGAGTTAAAACGTAACAGCGACAAAGCTCAAAAACAGTTTTATTATAAATACGCTGATATGATGTTTTTATTAATATATCGTTATGTAAACAATGAACAAGATGCAGGAAGTATTATAAACCAAGGATTTTATAAAATATTCATAAAAATTAATGACTTTTCATACATCAATGAACAAGCTTTAATTGGCTGGATGAAAAAAATCATGATTAACGAAGCTCTATCTTTTTTAAGAAAAAAAATACATTATGTTGATATTAATGAAAATTATTCGAATAGTTCTTTTGCTCAAAATATTGCCGAAAATAATTTGGCTCTGGAAGAATACTATAATCTGATTACCGGATTACCACCCGATTTAAGAACCGTATTTAATATGTATGCCATTGATGGTTATACGCATAAAGAAATATCTGAAAAAATGGGAATTAAAGAAAGTAGTTCAAGGGTATATTTATTAAGAGCAAGAAAAGTTTTACAAGAAAAATTATTAAATCATGGAAAATAATATTGACGATTTATTTAAAAATAAAATTAATCAGATTGATAAACTACCTGAAAATATTAACTGGAATAAAGAAAAGGGCTTGAAGGATTTTCAAAAACAGTTTATAACAAAAAAGAATAATATGCGTAAATTATTAATTTACAGCCTATCTATAGCTGCAAGTTTACTTATTATTTTTATGGCTATATATTCGGCTAAATTTATTCCCCGCACTCCGGTTTTTGTATTTAATAAGAGTAATAAAGTCCGGAAAGTGGTTTTATCCGATGGAAATATTGCCTGGTTAAACAAAAACAGCTCAATACAATTTCCTAAAAAAACTTATGATGATGTGTATAAAGTAGATGTAAAAGGCGAAGTATATTTTGAGATAAATAAAAGACCAAAAAAACATTATATTGTAAAAGCGTATAATACAATCATTAATATAGAAGATAAAGCGAGTTTAAATATTCGTGCTTATTCAAAAGAAGCAAGTGTGGACATTACGGTTGCCGATGGTGCTGTTAAAATTGGCGAAGAAACTTACCCCGAAGGGCTTGCCATTTTGGTTACGGAAGGGAATTTTTGCTCTGTCCATAAAAAGCTGAAAGTTGTATTTTCATCGGTAAATAAAAATTTGAATTATTTATCGTGGAAAACAGGAAAACTTGTTTTTGACAGTACCTATATTGAAACGGTTGCAGATGTTTTAGAAAAATACTACCACAAACAAATTATTTTGGAAAACGACAGTATTGCCTACTGTTACTTTAGCGGAACTTTTGATAATCAATCTATTGATATAATATTAAACAAAATGGAATCTAATTTAGGAATAAAAATTAATAAAACCGGTAATAAAATTATCCTGTCAGGTAAAAGTTGTTTCACTAATTAAAATTTTAAAAATATGAAAAAGACAATCAGCTTATTTGCTTTACTATTTATTTTTCAATTATTTACAAATGCTCAATGTAATGTCAGAAAGTACAGGTATATAAAAAAATATATTAAAGAAGGCATATATTTATTGGATAGAACCTACAATAATAAAAAAGATAAACCTTTTAAATTAGTTTTTCATAAAGGTTCTACTTATGGAGTTTACCTACTAAACCCAAGTAAAGTATTGCCAGACTTTGAGTTAAAAACACAAGAAGATAAGCTTGTTAATGGGGTTATCGCCCAAATAGATACAATAGAAAATTATGCACTTTATAAATTTACGATTAAAGAATCGGGACAATATAAAATTAAGCTCAATTTTAATACAACGGAAAAAGCCTGTGTATTGTTTGTTTTAACATTTATAAGTAAAGAATCTTGTGATTAAAAAAAGTTTTATTATCATTGTCCATAACAAAAACAATGCTTATGGACAAAGATGAATTAATGCGCAAAGCGAATAATCCCAAATATATTCCGGGTATTTATAATTACTGCGACAGATGGTGTGCGCGTTGCAATTTTACTTCACGATGTTTGAATTTTGAAATTAGCGAGGAACAGTTCAGTACTCCTGAAAGTAGAGATATTCAAAACAAAGAATTTTGGAATCAATTAAGCGATTTATTGAGTTCGACACTAAAAATGGTGCAAGAAGATTTGG
>JALSLF010000632.1 GCA_026988445.1 Bacteroidales bacterium | reverse complement strand
TAGATACCGGTGTGGGAGCACCTTCATAAACATCGGCTGTCCAGAAATGGAAAGGTACCAAAGAAATTTTAAAAGCTAAACCCGCAAAAAACATTATTAATCCGGCTATTGAAAGGTACGAATGTCCAATGTTACCCACTAAATCATGAAAGTATAAACTTCCGCCTGCAGCATATATAAAGGAAATACCAAATAAAAATATTCCTGATGATAAAGCTGCCGAAAGTATTAGTTTAATACCGGCTTCGGATGATTTTCTACTGTAAATATCATAAGCGGCAAGTGCTGTTACAGGGAGTGTTGAAAGCTCCAAAGCTATATAAAGCATTAAAAAGTTTCGTGATGAAATCAAGAAAAACATTCCTAACAAGGATGAAAACAACAAAATAAAAAACTCGCCAACTTTCTGATGTTTTAATGATTTATTATGCAGCCAGTTAATTGACAATAAGCTAATTAGCAGCACACCAATATTTAAAATAAACTTAAAAGTTGATATCATTTTATTGGTTTCAAACATACCGCCAAACAATGTTCCCTCTTTTAAAGGGAAAAAGCTGATTACAGTAAATACAGCAAACAAAGCTACTGCTACATAACTAACTTTTTTCTTATTCTCTCCGGTAAAAACTATATCAACCACCAGTAAAATTAATATGAGCAGTGTCAGTATTAATTCATGCCTCATTAACATTAAACTATTTAAATCCATTTCCTTAAAAGATTTATTTTTTTAAAAAGTAAGTATTTTTTCAATAAACGGTCCGATACTGTCGGTAATAATAGTACCCCACCACAAAGGGAATACACCTATCAAAACAATAAACAGTACTAATATATATGTACCTGTTTTTTCGTACCACGAAATTTTCGGTAAATTTTTAAATTCAGGTGTTGTTGGTCCCATAAGCATCATACCCACAACGCGTAAAATATAAACGGCCGTAACCACAATCGAAGAAACTGCAATAATCGTAATCACTCTATGAAAAGTATCGGCATGTTGAAAAGCTCCGACAAAAATATTCATCTCTGCAACAAAACCGGAAAATCCGGGTAAACCGAGATTTGCCATACCGGCAATTACATACAAAGCACCCGCAACCGGAATTACATTAAGTAATCCACTCATTTTTGTAACAATACGCGTATGAGTTCTTCCGTAAATAACTCCAATCATGGCAAAGAAAAGTGCTGTGATAAATCCATGTGATAAAGATTGCAACATGGCTCCTTTCCATGCTATTTCGTTCATCATTAACAAGCCTAATAATACTAAACCAAGGTGGCTAACCGAAGAATAAGCATTGATGTATTTTAAATCTTTTTGTTTTATAGCTGCAAGTGCTCCATAGAAAACTCCGATAATTGCCAAAACCATAAAGAAATTAGCCCAATAATGTGCTCCTGCCGGCATCACGTACATTGCAACCCTGAAAATACCGTAGCCTCCTAATTTCATCAATACTCCAGCATGAAGCATTGAAACAGCGGTTGGCGCTGAAGCATGACCATCAGGCGACCATGTATGAAAGGGAAATAATGCACCAATCACGGCAAAACCTATAAATAAAAATGGGAAAAATAATTTTTGCGCATCAACAGGTATATTTACTTTAGCTATTTCAAATATGTTGAATGTCAAGGCACCTCCATCGGCATTTGAGTTAAAGTAAACCCCTAAAATTCCAACCAAAAGCAAAGCTGATGCACCCATTAACATAATGGTTAATTTCATGGCAGCATATTCACGCGGACCACTACCCCATATTCCAATAAGTAAATACATAGGAATAACGGCTATTTCGTAAAACACGAACATAGTAAATAAGTCCACAGAAATAAAAAAACCATATACACCCGAAGCCAATACGATTAATGAAATAAAAAACTCTTTGGGTAAATCATCAACCTTCCATGAAATAAAAATACCGGTAAGAACAATAATTGAAGTAAGTAAAATCATTAATACCGAAATACCATCAACACCAATGGCGTAATGAATGTTCATAGGTGCAAACCACATTACATCTTTAGTAAAAACCATGACATCATGATTACCACCGGCGCGCTCTTGAAGATATTGATAAATTAGATTAAATGACATTAATGTTTGGATAATAAATCCTATTAAAGCCACTACCCTGTGCTGTTTTATGCCTTTTGAAAAAATTAAAGCAACAACTGTAAGAACAGGAATAACTACAAATAATGTTAAAATATCCATTGTAAAATCGTTAACTTTTAGTAATTAATTGAGAACCAAACAATCAAAATAATAATTAAAACACCCGAAACAAAGAACATTGCGTAATCATGAATTCTTCCTGATTGCAATTTTTTAATCTTGGTGCTAATCCAAACAGTACCATTACCTATACCATTCATTGTTCCATCTACTATATGCCTGTCGAACCAAGCAAAAGGTGAGGATATATATTTAAAAATGATTGTTTTAGTTACAAAAAAGTAAATATCATCAATATAGAATTTATTATAGGTCCATTTATAAAAATCACCAAAAGCATACCTGAAACGCTCTGATAAATCTTTTTCTTTTTTATAAAACAGCATTGCTGCCAAAATTCCAATCACTCCTATTCCTATTGAGAGACCGGCAAGTGTCCAGTTAATATGAGCAGTAAAAGGAACATTATCCGACGAAACCAACTTACTAAACGGAATAAACCCTGAGAAAATAGACATAAACGCTAAAATAAGCAATGGAATGGTCATAGTCTTAGGAGCCTCATGCGGTTTGTGTTTATAATCAGGTTCGTTCCACCAAAAAATTCTGAAATACAAACGAAACATATAAAAAGCCGTCATTCCGGCAACAATATAACCGATAACAAAAACAGGGAAGTTATGCTCAAATGCAGCTGCAAGAATTTCATCTTTACTAAAAAAACCGGCAAAGGGTGGTATTCCTGAAATAGCAAGAGCTGCAATTAAAAAGGTAATATGAGTTATGGGCATATATTTACGTAAACCTCCCATATCTTGCATATAATTACTATGAACTGCATGAATTATAGCACCAGCACCCAAAAATAGAAGGGCTTTAAACATGGCATGTGTAAATAAATGGAAAATACCAGCCATAAAACCAAGTCCTTCATGACCACCATAACCGGAAACACCAAGTGCTAACATCATATAACCAATTTGCGACATGGTTGAAAAAGCAAGCACACGTTTTATATCGTATTGGGTAAATGCAATAATAGCTGCAAAGAAGGTAGTAAATGCACCTGTCCAAGCGACTACATGAAGGGCAAATCCATCATCAAAGAAATAAAACATGGGAAATAAGCGTGCAACCAGATATACTCCGGCAACCACCATTGTTGCAGCATGTATTAATGCAGAAACCGGCGTTGGACCTTCCATGGCATCGGGCAACCAGATATGTAAAGGAAACATAGCTGATTTACCTGCACCCCCTATAAATATAAGCACTAAAGCTACCGTAATTACCGATAAGCCCATAAAAATACCGGTTTGCATTTTTAAGTTATTGATAAAATCTAAATCGTTAAGTATTTTAAAATCAAAAGTTTGAGCGTAATAAGAAATCATTAAAATACCTAATAGAAAGCCAAAATCGGCAAAACGGGTAACAATAAATGCTTTTTTCGCCGCTAAAATTGCCGAAGGTTTTTCATAATAATAGCCAATAAGCAGATAAGAGGAAACACCTACCAACTCCCAAAAGATATATATTTGAAACAGATTGGTTGCTAAAACCAAACCCAGCATTGAAAAAGTAAACAATGACAGATAAGCATAAAAACGAGTAAATCCCGGCTCCTTATGCATGTATCCTATACTGTAAAAGTGCACCATCAGTGAAATAAGTGGTACTACAATAAGCATAACCGCCGAAATAGGATCTAATAAAACGCCCATATCTATATGTAAACTTTCCGTAAAATGTATCCACACGGTATTGAATGCATATATTTTTTGATATACCTCATCCACTTTTCCAAAATCAAAAAAGTAGCGGTAAGCCGTATAAAATGATAATAATGCCGTAATTAATAATCCGGCTGTTCCAATATAACCCGATAAGGGTTCTTTTATCCTTTTATAGTTAAGTCCCAAAAAGAGGAACATAAATAAAGGAATTAGCGGTATTAAAACTGTGTACGTTAAATCCATTGTTTTTTAATATTTCATTGTTTCCAAATCGTCTGTTTTTAAACTCATTATTAAACGGTAAAGATTAATAATGATGGCAAGTGCCAAAGCTGTTTCGGCAGCTGCAACGGCAATAATAAAAATCGAAAAGATTGCCCCACCTAACTCATTGGGGAACAAATATTTATTAAAAATCACAAAATTTAATGCGGCTGAATTTAAAATTAATTCAACGGACATTAACATTGCAATTAGATTTTTGCGGGTAACAAAACCATAAATACCAATAAAGAAGATAATGGTACTTACCGTTAATATTTCGTATATACTAATCCCTGATATCATGATAAATTATATTTTATTTATTAGCAATTTCCTTTTGTTTATTTGTTTTTGCAATAACAATAGCCCCTACCATTGCTGCAAGTAATAAAACACTAATTACTTCAAAAGGTAAGATGTATCCGTGATCGCCATAACCCAACAAGGCTACACCAATATCTTCTATGCTGATTTCTTTCGCTTGATTTTCTGTTACTACCGAAAAATCATATGACCAAACGGCTATTAAAGTAAGTGCAATTCCTAAAGCACTTAAAAAGCCGGCTAATAGTCTTCGCCATAAAGCAGCAGAAGGAAGCGGATTGTTAATTTTTTCAACCAACATAACTGAATTTACATACAATACAATTATACCACCTGCGTAAACAGTTAACTGGACAGCACCCAAGAAATAAAATTCAATCATAAAATAAATAGCTGCCATACCAATTAATACAAAAAGTAAATATATGATTGAGCGCATAATATTTTTATTGCTTACCGTCATAGCAGCAAAAACAATCATAAGTGCCGATATTATGTAAAAGATTATTCTTTCCATCTTTATTTTGCTTTTGATTTGCTCATCATTTTAGAGCCGGGTTTATTTAATACTTTTGTTAGATTACTTCTGTCGTACTGAACATGATGAAAATCCTGTCCCCAAATAATTGCATTTTGCGGGCAAGCCTCAATACACAAACCACACATAGTACACATTTCCAAATGATAAATATGCTTAACCAAATATCTTTGGTTTTTTCCGGTTTCGGGATTTACTTTTTTATCACCGATTATTTCAATTGTACCATTCGGGCAAGCTTTTTCACACAAAGTACATGCATCACATTTATGTTCATTATTTTCATTATGATACATAATTACTTCGCCCCTGAAACGGTCAAACATTTTCAAAGTATCAATATTATCAGGATACTGTTGAGTTATTACATCTTTGCGTGTAAAAAGATTAACGAAAAAATATTTCCCCGTTACACTCATCCCTGTAAGCAAAGACTTAACTCCGGTATATATTTCAGAAAAATAGCTCATACTTTTTTATATTAGAAGGTTAAACCTAACCAAACCATTAATGCCATAAATACAATATTTACCATATTTATCGGCAACAGATATTTCCATTCAAGTGTAAGAAGTTGGTCAATTCTTAAACGCGGAAATGTCCATCGAAACCACATAAAAACAAAAATTACAATAATCACTTTTAGTCCGAACCAAAATAAACCTGCGAAAGGAATTGCATCGGTTA
>JALSLF010000631.1 GCA_026988445.1 Bacteroidales bacterium | reverse complement strand
GGAAAATGCTTTTTAAAGCGGAATGTATTATCAGATGTATGTGGGCTATGACATACGGCACATCCACTATCAATAGCCCCGTGCACATAATTACCCTCTTTTAATAAGGCTTTTATATTTATTATCTTTATATCCCTGTATTTAATTGCCTTATCATGGCACTTTAAGCACAATGTTTTTTCATCACTTAATAATAATTTTTTATGATTTGATTGATGTGCATCATGGCAAGCTAAACAGTCTCCGTCAGTAGCCGGTTGATGTAATACTTTTTCTTGAATAACATCTTCATGACAAGTATAACATAAGTCCGGCATTTTTTTTGTCAAAACAAAGCCAATAACACCTTCAACAGGGTGCTCATTACCATTTGACTTATGACAATCTTCACAGTTTTCCTTATATGGATGTACATTTTTTTTTGAAATTAATTCTTTATGACATTCTACACAAGTTTCTTTACCTGTATTGTCTTGTCCTAATAGATTTAAAATAGAAAAACCTGATATTATTAATAGAAAAATATAACGATTCATAATTTTTAACTTTGGGGTTTTATTTTAATATTTTTACTTATTAAGCTAAGCTGTTATTTATTACCTTCTATCATATTTTTCTTCCTGATGACATCCGGGAAAACACGATCCGCCATTTTCATTACTTTTATAGTTCATAGGCATTTCCCATTTACCATATGGCACCTTTTCACTAATTAAATGCTTATTGGCAGCTGCATGAATATCATGACAGGTTGTGCAGTTCCTACCTCTATTTCCGTTAGTATGAACAAAATGAAGGTTTTTATCACCATCACGAAAATTTGTAGCTGTCTTACTATATTCTTGCTCTATAATTTCACTTGTATGGCAATCAAAACACAATGCAAAATTTTCTTTTGTAACTGGTGCATAAGCTCCAACAGGGAAATTATTAACTAATAAATCCATTCGCTCTGAATAATGAGGGTTATGACATGAAGAGCACCCAAAATTAATAGGACCATGTACAGATTTTGCATTTTCAATTACCTTTTTAATATTCATTATTGTTCTATCATCTGACATATATACCCTATCATGACAATCTAAACACACTTCTTTTTCTTTTTTCTTTAAAAATCCTTTTTCAGGCGAACCATGAGGAGAGTGACAATTACCACACGATTTTGAATCATTTAAAACTTTATGGACTCTTGTTGCTTTTTGTACATTTTGCTGAAAATCTTGATGACAAGAGTAACACAAATTCGGTATCGTATCCGGTAGCAGATAACTTTGTGTATTATCATGTGGTTTATGACATTTAAAACAATCTTCTTTTGCCGGTTGGTGCAAATTAACCATTCCCATTGATGCCTCTACGCCTTCATGACATCTATAACATAAATTCGGCATATCGTTTTTTATAAACGAACCAAATTCATTATTATGCGGGTCATGGCATTTATTACACCTTCCGCTGCTAACCGGGTTGTGTACAGTGTTGCTTTCAGGAATTTCCAATTGATGACATTCGTTACACAATGTTACTGCCTTTTTTTGAGTAAGCAACATCTTATTTTTTGAGGCATGTACTGCATGACACTTTTTGCAATCATTATTTAATTTTGATTGATGAGGATTTTCTCCCGCTTGTAAATTATCATGACATTTAAAACACAAATTTGGCAGGGTATCGGGCAATAAATAGCTTTGTTTGTTACTGTGCGGATCATGACAATTAAAACAATTCTCCTTAGCAGCTGTATGTTTCTTTCTCAGTTTCATCTCTTCGGCAACACCATCGTGGCAACGGTAACATAAATCCGGTGATTTTTGTTTTAAAAATGAACCAAATTCATTATTATGGGGATCATGACATTTATTACATCGTCCACTTTTTACCGGATTATGAATAACATCGGTTTCCGGTATTTCCAGTTCATGACATTCGTTACATAATGTTACTGCCTTTTTTTGAGTAAGCAACATCTTATTTTTTGAGGCATGAACTTCATGACACTTTTTGCAATCATTATTTAATTTTGCCTGATGCGGGTTTTCACCGGCTTGCAAATTATCATGGCATTTAAAACACAAATTAGGAACTGTATCGGGCAATAAATAACTTTGTTTATTACTATGTGGGTCATGACAATTAAAACAATTTTCCTTAGCGGCTGTATGTTTCCTTCTCAGTTTCATTTCTTCGGCTACACCATCGTGGCAACGGTAACATAAATCAGGCGATTTTTGTTTTAAAAATGAACCAAATTCATTATTATGGGGATCATGACATTTATTGCATCGTCCACTTTTTACCGGATTATGAATAACATCGGTTTCCGGTATTTCCAGTTCATGACATTCGTTACATAATGTTACTGCCTTTTTTTGAGTAAGCAACATTTTATTCTTTGAAGCATGAACTTCATGACACTTTTTGCAATCATTATTTAATTTTGCCTGATGCGGGTTTTCACCGGCTTGTAAATTATCATGACATTTAAAACACAAATCCGGAACTTGTTTTACCAGGTTAAAGCCTTTTACCCCATCAAGAGGGTGTTCTTTCCCGTTAGGCTGATGACATTTAGCGCATGATTCTTTAACAGGTGCATGTTTACGTCTTGGTTCCAGAACTTCTTTATGGCATTCCATACAGGATTCATCTTCCTGTGTAAAAGCTAAGGAATACACAGAGTTTGTATCGGCAAAGCTAACTTGCTCAATAGTATAAGTACTGCCTAAATTAGGATTAAAACCGGAAATCCATATTAATATTGTAATAAGAAACTCTTCCATAATTAGGTTTATAATTTAAATCTTCTGATAAGCTTTCCATATACGCTATAAAAAAGATTATCATCACCAATATTTTTACGTTGATATAAATCTACTCCTGCTTTAAAAGTTAATTGTCTGTATGTGGTTTCAAATTCTGTTTTCCCTGTAAACAACTCTAAATCAATTCCATCACCATTTTGTTTCCGATAGCCTGCTTGCGTAGATATCATTGTTCTGGCTTTGAAACGATAAATAACTTTAGCGGTTACATCAATAAATTGCTGAGGGATTTTGTCTACGGTTTTTTCATAATTGCGCACATTACCGTATAATGAACATAAAAGACGCTTATAAAAAGTTTTTTGCAGATTCAGGTGGTATCTTATCATAGTATATGGTATGATATTACTTTGATAATCATTATATTCGACACCTGCACTAACAAAATCAACATCTATTCTTGCACCAATAATAGTTTGATTAAAACGGTTTAATGTAATGTGTTCAACATTTGTAAGTACCGGATAATCTTGCATGACTTTTGTATAGTACATTTCAAACAAATGTCCAAATAAGCGAACATTGGCAGAAAACGTATTGTTGTTAGCAATATACTGATATGAGCCCGGCTGTAAAGCCATATAGTCCACAAAAACTTCTTCGTTATTTGGTATTTGTCCACCCGGCAGGCGTTGAATTTCGATATAATCATTCCGTTGAATCAAGATGTAGTCAAAATCTCTAAGGTAAATAATTGTACCTGTTATATCTTTTACAACAACCGTATTTAAATCAATATACGGTCTGTTCAGTAGAGTAATTTCACCATCTGATAATGTTAATTCTTCATTAAACACATTAATGTACGAATCTTGCGATTGCATATCCTGATATTGTCTAAAATACCTATAAGTCAGATTTAGGTGTCCTTTAAAAGGTATTTTCTTAGTATAAACTATATCTACGCCCATTCGTTTATTTTCTTCGATATATGCTGTATGGTTAAATTTGTAATATTCATACCACACATTTGTATTTAAGCTCTCGTACAATTGATGTTTTAGCGTAGTTCTTATCCTGTTTTGTCTGAGGTTTTGATAGGGTTGTTTTAAATTATAAAACAAATAATCAGCAATAAAAGTAAACCTTTGAGGAAGTTTAAATAATAATTGTTCATTTATCTGAAACCTTCTGTATTGGTTACTTCCTTTTTGATTATAATCGTTTATTAAAGACCTGAAACTATATTTCTTTTTTGCATCAAAATAAATTAAGTTTTTTAGAAATGTATTATCTACTATATTTTCAACCGGAGCTAAATTACCATCTCTACGAAAATAATTATCATGAGCGTAGCTTAGCTCATTAACATCTCTTTCGGAAAAAGATTTTGAAACCCGTGTTAAAAAACTTTTTTGATCCATCTGAAAAACACGTTGGGTAGCAATTTCTTCCTGGTCCCATAAACTTTGGCTATAATTAATATTAATAGGAGCTATTTTGTTTCTATATGATAAGCTGGTGCCCCAGCGTTTATTGTTGGCTTTAAGGCTTGTTAAATTTTCCCTGTTATTTATACTTTGATTTAAATTTAGAAAAGCATTAATAGTTAGGTCATTTTGTTTAAAAAGAGTTGTTCTTAAATCAAGTTTTCCCAATGTTCTGATTTCAGAGCGGTCGGGAATATTTATATAAAGTTCATTTCCTGTTTCAGGGAAAAATGCAGCATTTATATCAATAGTCATAAATCGCGGGTCCCAAAAAAAGCTTTTTGCTTTTAAGTTTACCCCTCCTGATATATATGCACTTTGATGAAATTCATAATAATTGTTAAAAGTTCGCTCATTTCCTCTATAAAAAGAATAGATATTGAAATCACCGTTTAGATTAGTTAATTTCCAAAGACCTACTGATGCAATAGGTTGTTGAGCAAAACTACCCACTGATAGTAATAAAAATAAAACAAAATATGTCCGTTTAATTACTTTCAATTTTATTCTTATTAAGGTTTAATAAAAAATCTGTTATCTCCTCCATGAGGATTATGACATTCCGTACAAGTTTTATCAGTATTTTTATGATAATCCGTTTCAAAAATCAACTTTTCTTCATGACAATTTAAACATAAGGGATTACCTTGTTTTTTCAATAATTTATAAGTTTTAGTTACATGCGGGCTATGGCATGTTGTACAATATGCTCCTGCAACAGGACCATGAACATATTTAAGTTTTTCATTAAAATTTTCATGACATTTATAACATGAACCTTTTTGGGGCATAAATCTGTTATCACCTCCGTGAGGGTTATGGCATTCTGTACAATTTGAAATTTCTCTATCTTTATGGTATCGACTGTTGACCACCAACAATGAATCATGACAAAATGCACATAACTTTTGTGTACTGCGAAGAAGAAGTTTATCTGTTTTCGATTTGTGCGGGTTATGACAAGATGTGCAAAATCCACCGCCAACGGGACCATGAACAGATTTATAGATTTCGGAAAAATCATCATGACAATTATAGCATAACTGAGGTTGAGGCTCAATTGTTTTACCCATTGAACGTTGATCATGGCAACGCTCACATTGCTTTTTTTGGTAGGGTGCATGATAAAACATTGTTGGAACAAGCTTGTTTATAGCTACAATGTTTGCACTGTCAGCTGATAAGATAGTATCAACGGATACTAAATACTCAGTTGTATCCGGTTCAGGGACTCCATCAAAAAAGAACGACAAAACTTTATAGCTTTTCTTGGGAGTACAAGCCATAAAAAAAGTTGTCGTTATGAACATAATGGTCAGCATATGTATTTTTCCAGTTTTTTGCATTCAAATTATTCGTTTTTATTCCGGGCTTCTACCCTTGCATATATATTTAGTTTGTTTCCACCGTATAAATTAGTAACCAGAATTAAATATTTTATATTGAACTTTGGGTCAACATATTTTTGAAAATACCTTTTGTTATTGTAGTCAATATCAATTTTTGCAGGTAAAGACATACT
>JALSLF010000630.1 GCA_026988445.1 Bacteroidales bacterium | reverse complement strand
AACATGGGATAAATTTACAAATTTCGATTATAATGAAGCTACCAGTGAATTATATTTTTATTATTCAGGCACAAATGATCAAGGTATAGATGGCGATTACACTGCCGGTATTGATGATGCAATCCCCAATCAAGTTCCCGGATATATTACTATTGCAGATGGGAATTGGAGCGATGCAAGCATTTGGGATACTTATCCCACATCAGGTGGCTCTGTTCCTGCCGGCGGGCCAAGGGGCTCTATTGTTTATATTCAGCATACGGTAACTACACCTGCAAACTTTGTTTCAGCCTATATAACACGTATGCTTTCAACAGGTGTGCTCAATCTTGGAACAACTTTCGGACATCGTTTGGGCTTTGTTAGCGGTACCGGTAAGATTTACTTAGAATCAGGTGATTTACCTGCAGGTGTTTATGATGATTTCTTTGCAACCGACAGTGGAACCATTGAATACGGTGGTGCTAATGCTATTGATATACTAAGTGAAATTACGGCAGTTAACAATTTGATTTTAAGTGGTTCAAACGATAGAGTTTTTCCGAACCTTGATTTGGTAATACGTGGTAATTTAACAATAAACGGTCCTGCTGTTAAAAATACACATAACGAATCGGTTGAAGTACGTAAAGATGTGACCTTTGCTTCCGGTACTTTTGATGCAGGTTTTGATGATGGTGTTGACGTAAACAATGGTATGTTTATAATAGGCGGAAATAGTACACAGCATATTTATGGACCGGCTACGTTTACTGGTACAAATGCCTTTAATCATTTTAAAATGAATAACCCTGTGGGTATTGTCTTAGACCAGCCTGTTGATATAGATAACCAATTAGTGTTTGTTCGCGGGCCTATTACTACCACATCAACAAATATATTAACCCTGCATAATACGGGTAGCAATATAGTTACCGGTGCAGGAGCAGGAAATTATGTAGATGGTCCTTTGAAAAAGAACATTATCAACGGGCAAAGCTTTAATTTCCCAACCGGTAATGCCGGAAGATATGGGAATATACGTGTGTTTAATACCGGTACTACAGGTAACCAGTATTGGACAGCCCAATACTACAACCACAATCCCGGCAATGATGGCTATGATGCAACAGTTTTTAATGCTCCTTTACAATCGGTTAGTAACAACGAATATTGGCGAGTTTACTGCCCTGTTGCTACCACAGCACAAATAGAATTGCGATGGGACAGCCAAAGCGGTATGCCTACGGATGCAACTAATGTTGGTAAAACCAGAATTGCAGAATGGAAAAATACAGTTCCTCAATGGGAAGAACTGGATCCAAATAATACGGTTAGCGCTGCCGGTTCAACGGGTACAGTTACATCAACCGTAAATACTAACTTTAATGAATGGGCAACAGGAAATATCTTTACTTTAAGTACAACTTATGTGTCGCAAGATTTTACTTGGGATGGTAGTGAAAGTGTTGTGTGGAATAATGCAGCAAACTGGAATGTTAATTTAGTCCCAACAGCCTTGGATAGTGTAATTATTGCAAGCGGTATGCCTAATGACCCAACTATTAGTATCAACGCAGAATGTGGAGGTATGGATTTACAAAATGGTGCTACTTTAACAATAAACTCCGGTGCATCACTTACATTAAGTGGTGATTTGGTTATGAATGGTAATATAATTTTAAAATCCGATGCAAACGGTACCGGAGTATTAATTGATAACGGAAACATTGGAGGGACCGGTACGGCTACCGTAGAGCGTTTCTTATCCGGACAAAAATATCATTATATATCTGCACCATTGTCTGCCATACCTCATACTACTTATTATGCGCAGCTTCCGGGCGAAACGCAGGTAAATACAAATTACTATTGGTACGATGAAACGAATAATAATGCAAACTGGCTTTATGGTTGGGTTGCTCAAAATGGTACCGGAAATATGACTGTAAACAGAGGATATGCATATTACTATACAAAAGACTATACATTTGTGCAAACCGGCGGTAGTTTTAATACCGGAAACCTTTCAATTGCTGTTAGTAATACCGCTAACGGAGTTGCTTCTGATGGGTGGAACTTAATTGGTAATCCTTATCCTTCAACTATTTTAGCTGATGAATTTATTTATAATAATAATTCGGTAATAGACGGAACTTTATATTTCTGGGACGATCCGGGAACAAGTGGGAACTATGTAAGCTCTGATTATGCAACTTGGAACTTAGCAGGTGCAGTAGGAACCGGCTCCGGAACTGCCTCAAACAGTATTACTCCTGATGGATATATCGGAGTAGGACAGTCTTTCTTTGTTCACACAAATGCCGGCGGAACCGTAAACTTTACGAACAGTATGCGCCGTATAGGAAACGGACAGTTCTTTAAGGGTGCCAAATATGATGGTGTTGGCAGATTGAAGTTAAGTATTTCTAACGATGCAAGTCGTATGTATAACGAATTATTGATTGCTTTTATTGACGGGGCTAGTGATGGTTTTGATAATCTATACGATGGTGAAAAATTAAAAGGTAATCCTGATATTGCTTTTTACAGTAAATTAAACGGTAAAGATTATGCAATTCAATCATTTGCGCCACTTAATCCTTATAGTGAAAAAGTAGTTGATTTAGGCTTTGATTTGAGTAATTCAAATACATATGATATAACTGTTCAACAATTTGAAAATTTTGACCCGGCAGTTAAAGTTTATCTGAAAGATAATTTATTGGATACAGTAATAGATTTGCGCCAGCAAAATACATATTCTTTTACTAGTAATGCAGGTAATTTTAGCAACCGCTTTAAAGTTGTGTTTAATTATATGCCGGCTAATGACGGAATTGTTAATCATCCTCCTGTATTGTCTTCTCCATTACCGGATGCTTTGGCAACTGAGGATTTGAACTTTGAATATCGTGTTGCTGTTAACACTTTTAAAGATGCGGATGTTCAGGACACATTGAGCTATACAGCTCAATTATTTGATGGTTCAGCCTTGCCGGCTTGGTTAACTTTTAATGCTAATACACTTACTTTTAGTGGAACGCCTGAAAATAAAGATGTTGATACACTTATAATACAGCTTACGGCAACTGACCCTTCAGGACAAAGCATTTATGATGTATTTGTATTAAAAGTCCTAAATGTTAATGATGCCCCGGAAATAATTAATCCTATTTCTGACCAAAGTATCAATCTAGGCGGAAACTATTCATTTGTTATCCCTGAGAATACATTTAATGATGTTGATAAAGGTGATAGCATAAGCTTGTCTGTTAAATTAGCTGACGGTAGCAGTTTGCCGGTTTGGCTTGATTATGATGAACAAACAAGAACACTACACGGTACAGTAAGAGAAATTGGTGATTTTATTATCAGTATTACTGCTACGGATAAAGAGGGAGCTTCCGTAAGCGAAGAGTTCACTTTAACCGTAAAAAGTGTTACGGGAATCGGTAGTTTATCCGAAAGTAAAGTAAGTATCTATCCAAACCCGACCAGCGGTAAATTTGTTATCGAAACAAATTACTATTCCGATGATTTGGATATTCTTATCAGGGATAATCAAGGGCGAATTATTAAACGAATTAAACCCCAAGATAAGAATACTGATGTGGATATTAGTTCTTATGCTTCCGGCTTATATTTTATCGAACTCAAAAATAAAGATGAGTCAATTGTTCATAAAATTAATTTGAATAAATAAAAATAGAATTTTTGGTAAGAAAAAAGCCTGCAACTTAATTGTGCAGGCTTTTTTTTGTAATATTTCTAATCTAAATTACAATCATAACAAAAAAAATGTATTTTTGCTGTTTAATATCAAAATTAAATAGATAAACATGTCAGAAACAGGTTTTCAGTTAACAGGTAAAAAATACCGGAAGATTAATAATATAACAGCTTGGGCAGTTTTTTTAATTGCTGCTTTTACTTATCTATCAACCATTGAGCCAACTACCAGTTTTTGGGATTGTGGTGAGTTTATTGCAAGTGCTTATAAACAGGAAGTAGGTCATCCGCCCGGAGCACCTTTGTTTATGATTGCTGCAAAAGTGGCTAGTTTATTGTCTTTTGGTGATGTAACACAGGTGGCTAAGTGGATTAACTCGCTATCGGCATTAGCCAGTGCATTTACTATTCTGTTTTTGTTTTGGACAATTACCTATTTTGCCGATAAAATTGTAAGAAAGCCTTATGAAAAATATTCGCTGAATAACTTAATTGCAGTTATGGGGAGTGGAGCCGTTGGTGCATTAGCATATACTTTTTCCGATACATTTTGGTTTTCGGCGGTGGAAGGCGAAGTTTATGCTTTATCCTCATTATTTACTGCTATTGTTTTTTGGGCAATTTTAAAATGGGAACGTATTGCCGATGAGCCTTACGCAAACCGTTGGTTAATATTTATTGCCTATATGATGGGCTTGTCAATAGGTGTGCATCTATTAAATCTTTTGGCAATTCCTGCTATTGTATTCGTATATTATTTTCGTAAATATGAACCCAATAAAAAGGGAATTATTATGGCATCAATCATTGCCATTGTTGTGCTTGGAGTAATTATGTATGGTGTAATTCCGGGGCTGGTTAAGTTAGCAGCCGGTTTTGAATTAATCTTTGTAAATGGTTTTGGAATGCCTTTTAATAGCGGTGTGGTTGTGTATGTGCTATTGCTTACCGGAGGAATTGTTTATGGACTTGTTTACACAACAAAGAAGAAAAAAGTACTTTGGAATACGGTTTTGTTAATGCTTACGGTAATCATTATCGGATATTCATCTTTTACGATGATTGTAGTTCGCTCTATTGCCGAACCGCCTATGAACGAAAATCAACCGGACAATGTTTTTTCCCTCTTGGCCTATTTAAATAGGGAGCAATACGGTGATAGACCTTTGGTATATGGACAATATTTTAATGCCGATGTTATTGACCAAGAGACGCAATATACTTATTTGCCTATTGGCGATAAATATAAAAAAATACCCAAAGTAAATCCTAAATATGTTTATGACCCTAATTATTCAACTATCTTGCCCCGTATGTACAGCCATCAACAAAATCATATATCGGGCTACAAAAATTGGGCGAATATAAAAGATACGAAAAAGAAACCCAGTTTTGGTCAAAACCTGACATTTTTATTTAAGTATCAGGTAGGGTTTATGTATTTAAGATATTTTATGTGGAATTTTTCCGGTCGCCAAAATGATATTCAAGGTCATGGTGATTATTTAAAAGGAAACTGGATTAGCGGAATTCCTTTTATCGATAATTTAAGATTGGGTAATCAGGATGATTTACCGGAGTATCTGAAAAATAATAAAGCACGCAATAAATATTATATGTTGCCCCTGCTGCTTGGTTTGTTAGGTATGTTCTTCTTATATCAGAAACGACCCAAACAGTTTTTAATCGTATTTCTACTTTTCTTTTTTACCGGTTTAGCCATTGTTTTGTATTTGAATCAGACTCCGTTTCAACCTCGTGAACGTGATTATGCCTATGCCGGCTCGTTTTATGCTTTTGCTATATGGATAGGATTAGGAGTATTTGCTATTACTGATTGGTTGCAGAAGTATATTAAAGGAAGTGCATCGGCTATAATCGCTACGGTGTTAAGTTTGGTTTTGGTACCTTCAATTATGGCAAAAGAAAACTGGAATGACCATGACCGCTCAGGTAGATATACTGCCCGGGATTTTGCTTCAAACTATTTGAACTCATGTGCTCCAAATGCCATTATATTTACTTATGGAGATAATGATACATTTCCTTTGTGGTATGCACAAGAAGTAGAAGGT
>JALSLF010000629.1 GCA_026988445.1 Bacteroidales bacterium | reverse complement strand
ATCAGCTCTTGTATTTTATCTATCATGATGAATAATATTATCTTTTTTGCAAGAAAATTTAGGGCAAAGATAATAATTTACTCAAAAAACTAAATTAAAAATTTGCCTTATATCAATTTAGGTATTAACAAACTACCTTAATAAGTTATTTCTTTTAAAACCACTTCTAATAATTTATCTACCGATTCTTTTAAACTCAATTCTCCGGTATTAATTTCTAAAACCGCATGTACCGGCTTTTCAAAAGGTGAGCTGATACCGGTAAAATTTTTAATTTCTCCGGCGCGTGCTTTTTTATATAAACCTTTTATATCGCGTTGTTCGCAAACCTCTACGGGTGTACTGATGTAAATTTCAATCATATTTTCCGCACCAATAATATCTCTTGCTATTTGGCGAATATCTTCGGTAGGAGTTATAAAGCAATTAATGGTAATTACTCCGCAGTTTAAAAAAAGCTTGGTTACTTCTGCAATTCTACGAATATTTTCCAAACGGTCTTCAACACTAAATTTAAGGTTTTTGTTAATTCCCGTACGAATATTATCGCCATCCAATATTTGTGTTAAAAAACCTCTATTATACAATTCTTTTTCAAAGGCAGCTCCAACAGTAGTTTTACCGGAACCGGAAAGCCCTGTTAACCAAATAACCTTAGCTTTCTGTTTTAATAATTTTTCTTTTTTGCTCCGGTTAATTATTTGTTCAAAAACAGGAAATATATTTTCGCCTTGTTTTTCTTTCATGATTTGTGAAAATTTAATTTTTTTAGCTTGCAAAAACTTTTCGTGGCAAAAATAACAAAATAATCTAAGCTAAATCAATGGGTAACAAAAGATAATTTAATCATAATCTTAAAATATATTATGCAACTAATAATCTATTCAACTTGTCCATTTAATGGAAAGTTATAAATTTGTCAGATACAAATAATCTTAAATGAAACGGCAAAGTAAAAAAATAAAAACTAACGCTAAAAAAGGGGTACGGCATACTTCTTTAAAAAAAGAGTTTGTTAATAAAAATACGAGCAAAAATTCATGGATTATTGCATCTTTAATAATTATTACTTTTACTACAATTGCCTACATACCAGCATTTAAAGCCGAATTGACTAATTGGGACGATAAAAGCTATGTGCTTGAAAATCCTACATTAAAAGAACTCTCGGCTGAAAATTTAAAAACTATATTTTCCGAATATTATATGGGAAATTACCACCCTTTGGCAATGCTTTCGCTTTCATTAGATTATAAAATTGGTGGCGAAAACAGTGAAGGCGAAATCCGTGCATGGATTTATCATTTTACCAATATTCTTTTACACATTATAAACAGTTTATTGGTATTTTGGTTGGTGTTTTTGCTTATAAAACGTTTCGATATTGCTTTTTTTGCCGGTTTATTATTCGGTGTAAATACCCTGCATGTAGAGTCCGTTGCTTGGGTATCTGAACGCAAAGATGTTCTTTATGCCCTGTTTTTTATAGCTTCGCTTATAGCATACCTTTATTATATAGATAAAAAGAATATTAAATATTATTTTTATTCATTATTTTTATTTATTCTCTCCCTTTTATCCAAAGGACAAGCAGTTTCTTTGGCAGTTAGCCTCTTGGCAATTGACTTTTTATACAACCGTAAACTTTTGGATAAAAAAGTAATTCTTGAAAAAATACCTTATTTTATATTGGCATTAATATTTGGAATAATAGCCATTTATGCACAAAAAGAAGGTAATGCTCTTCATGGCGACGAAAGTTATGCTTTGTATAAACGGATAGCCTTTGCCGGATATGCATTTACGCAATACATTATAAAACTTCTGCTTCCGCTAAACTTATCGGCAATATATCCATACCCCGATATTATCAATAAAACCGTTCCCGGATATTATTGGTTATTTTTAATACCTTCTTTATTAGTTGTTTATTCATTTTTTTATTTCTTAAAAAGAAATAAAGTGTATGCTTTTTCCATAGCATTTTTTATTATCAATATTGCTTTGCTTTTACAATTAATACCCGTTGGGAGTGCAATTATGGCAGATCGCTATGCTTATATTCCTTCTATTGGTTTTGTTTTGTTTCTTTCGCATTTTTTATTTCAAATTATTGATAAGCATGCAAAATTTGCAAATCCTTTAAAAATCATTTTTTTCCTATACATTATACTTTTATCTTTTCTTTCCTTTAATCGCTGTAAAGTTTGGCAAAACAGTATGACGCTTTGGGACGATACCATTGAAAAATCACCAACCGCAGTAGTAGCTCTAAATAATCGCGGAAGCACAAAAGATAGGAACAAAGACCACCGTGGAGCGATTGAAGATTTCACCAAAGCCATTATCTATAAGCCCGACTACAAACATGCTTTTTATAATCGTGGAATGGCACGTAAAGAATTGGCAAAAGAAACCGGTGATACTTCTCTTTTTCGTCCGGCACTTGCCGATTTTGAAAAAGCACTTATGTTCGATGATAAATTTGTAGAAGCCTATCACAGTCGTGCCGTTACACTTGAAAATTATGCAGATTATCAAAGTAATTACAAAAAAAGAAACCGTTTATTACAACAGGCATTGCAAGATTATGATAAAGCATTAGCGTTAAATCCTAAGTTTGAAGAAGCATTGGTGAACCGTGGAGTAGCTAAAGGTAAACTGGGTTTATTAACCAAAGCCATTGCCGATTTTAATAAAGCATTACTTATAAATCCGGAAAATGCATCCATTTACTCAAACAGAGGATTGGCAAAAGACCATGCAAAAGATTTTGAAGGAGCTATTGCTGATTATAACAAAGCCATTGAATTAGACCCCAAATTTATCACGGCGTATCTTAATAGAGGAATTGCATATCGAAAAATTGGAAAATTAAACAATTCAATTGCTGATTTTAGCAAGGTTATTGAGTTAGATAATCAAAATGCTGCGGCATATTATTTTAGAGGTATCGATTTAATAAAAATAAAAAAACAAAATGAAGGGTGTAAAGATTTACAGATTGCACTCAACTTAAATTATGTTTACGCAAAAGATGCAATAAAGCAATATTGCAAATAATTAGTTAATTTATTTTGTATTTTGGAAAATTATCGTACAAATTTTAAACTTTGATTTACAATTTTTTGCAACATTTTAAACGAAACTACGTATAATATAATAAAGAAATTAGCTATATAGTATATGAACTTTTTGGGTGTCAAACAAATATTATTATTTTTGGTTTTACTTGTTCAAATTCCGCTATTTGCGCAATCAAAGCCTGTTGTCGATTGGGACACCATTAATCGAGTAGATGAAAATAACAGAAAGTTCGGATATTGGATCTATTTTGCCGATGGCGATTCATCGAAAATCGAAAAAGAAGGAAACTATCTGAATAACCGCAAAAACGGAGTTTGGAAAACCTACTACCCCAACGGAGTATTAAAATCAGAAATTACCTATGTAAATAATCGCCCCAACGGATATGCGCGCATTTATTACAAAAACGGAAAACTCTCCGAAGAAGGAGTTTGGAAAGGTACAAAATGGGTAGGTAAATACAATTATTATTACGAAAACGGCAACAAAGCCTACGAATGGAGCTTTAATGAAAACGGCAAACGTTCGGGCAAACAAAAGTACTATTATGAAAGCGGTAAAATCCGTATCGAAGGTGATTGGCAAGACGGCAAAGAAAACGGAGTAATTAAAGAATATTATGAAGACGGAGGAGTAAAATCCGAAAAAATATTCGCAGCCGGTTCATTCAACGCAAGTTCTTCAAAATTTTATGCCGAAAAAAAAGTTACGGTCGAAGATATCCCTGACGATACAAATGCAACAGTCAGCAAAGAGCATGTTACTCAAACCAATACTACCTATCAGGCATTTACCGGAAACGGTTACCATAAACTCTATAATGCACATCAAAAAATTGACCGCGAAGGCGAATTTAGAAACGGTAGATTAATAAAAGGTAAAAAATATTACTATACATCCACAGGAAAACTTATCAAAACAGTAATTTATGAAGACGGACGCATTGTTAAAACAATTAGAAATTAGCAAAAAGCTCTATACCACAAAGCTTTGTCCATACTGTTGTTGTATCTAAAATTATTTTTATTAGGGCGGCTACGGGCTTTCCGCTCATAGTCCTCAGCCCTAAAAGCACAAAACCAAACGCAGGAAAAGTAGCTTCCGTTGGTCGCTCTTTTCCGGCGGGTTTTGTAGCTTTTACGGCTTGCGGGCTATCCGCTACAATCCCTGCCGCAAACACGCATATATCTGTATTTACCGGTTTATCCTGCTCACACGCTCAATAAATTAGCTAATGATAAAATCATGGCAAAAACCGCCAATCGGTAACAATTCAACAATCCGCCGACAGTCGGACAAGTTTTAACAATATAACAATTCAACAATGCAAGCAGTTAATATTTTATTTTTTAACTTTGCAATCTTTAAAACAAACAACAATGGAAAATAAATTACACATTTACAATACTTTAAGTCGTAAAAAAGAAGAATTTAAACCTTTAAACCCGCCACATGTAGGTATGTATGTTTGCGGCCCAACTGTTTATGGCGAACCACATTTGGGTCATGCACGCCCCGCAATAACTTACGATGTACTATTCAGATATCTGCAATACATAGGTTATAAAGTACGCTACGTTCGTAACATTACCGATGTAGGTCATCTCGAAAACGATGCCGACCACGGTGAAGATAAAATTGCCAAAAAGGCACGTTTAGAAGAATTGGAGCCAATGGAAATAGTACAGTTTTATACCAATTCCTACCATGAAAAAATGAAAGCACTCAATACCTTGCCGCCAAGCATCGAACCCCATGCTTCGGGGCATATTATTGAGCAACAACTTATGGTAAAAAAAATACTCGATAACGGTTATGCCTACGAAAAAAACGGTTCCATTTACTTTGATGTTGAAAAATACAATCAAAAATACAAATACGGAAAATTATCGGGCAGGGTAATTGATGATTTGCAAAGCAATACCCGCGAACTTGACGGACAAGATGAGAAAAAAAATCCCTTTGATTTTGCACTCTGGAAAAAAGCTTCGCCCGAGCACATCATGCGCTGGCCCTCTGAGTGGAGTGATGGTTTCCCCGGTTGGCACTTGGAGTGTTCTGTAATGAGTACAAAATACCTTGGCGAAAAATTTGACATTCACGGCGGAGGTATGGATTTGCTTTTTCCGCATCACGAATGCGAAATTGCACAATCAACCGCTGCAAACGGTGAGGAATCAGTGCATTACTGGATGCACAACAACATGATAACCATCGACGGACAAAAAATGGGCAAATCATTGGGTAATTTTATCACACTCGAAGAATTTTTTACCGGAAATCATAAATTGTTAGAGCGCGCCTATTCACCAATGACCATTCGGTTTTTTATTTTACAGGCACATTATCGCAGTCCGCTCGATTTTTCAAACGAAGCTTTGCAATCTGCCGAAAAAGGTTTAACACGCCTTTTTGCCGCAATGGATAAATTGGATAAATTAAAAACATCTGATAAATCAAGCTTTGATATTCAAGCTCTAAAACAAAGATGTTTTGATGCCTTAAATGATGATTTGAATACACCCATACTTTTTGCACACCTGTTTGATACGGTAAAATTCATTAACTCAGTTGCTGCCGGTACCGAAAGTATTAGCGCCGAAGATTTAAAAGATTTAAAACAATTATATCATGATTTTGTGTATGAAATTGCCGGCTTAAAAAATGAAAATGCACAAACCGGTGGTGCTGATAAACTTGATGAGCTTTTAACACTTTTATTAAATTTAAGAATGGA
>JALSLF010000628.1 GCA_026988445.1 Bacteroidales bacterium | reverse complement strand
GGTAAAAAAATAAAAGTAAGCGAAGAAAGAAACCCTGCAAATATTCCATGGGGGGATACTCCTGATGTGGTTATTGAGTCAACCGGTGTTTTTCGTTCACGTGAAAGTGCAAAAGGCGGATATGGCGATCACTTAAAAAATGGTGCAAAAAAAGTTATTTTAACGGTACCTGCAAAAGATCAAATTGACAATATGATTGTGCTGGGTGTAAACGATGAAGCGCTACGTGCCGAAGATACTTGCGTTTCTAATGCATCTTGTACTACAAACTGTTTAGCACCTGTGGCAAAAGTATTAAATGATGCTTTTGGTATTGAATCAGGCTTAATGACTACAGTTCACTCATATACTAATGATCAGGTAATTCTTGACGGACCTCATAGTGATTTAAGAAGAGCTCGCTCGGCTGCAGTTTCTATGATACCTACTACAACCGGTGCTGCTATTGCGGTTGGTAAAGTTATTCCTGAATTAAACGGGAAATTAGACGGTATGGCTGTTCGTGTTCCTACTCCTACCGGTTCTATGATTGACTTAGTGGCTAATTTAAAGAAAGAAGTAACTGTTGAAGAAGTTAATGCTGCTATGAAAGCTGCTGCTGAAGGACCTATGAAAGGTATTTTGGAATATTGCGAAGACCCAATTGTGTCGGTTGATATTATTCACAATGCGCATTCATCAATATTTGACGCTCAAAGCACTATGGTTATTGGTAAGCAAGTAAAAGTTATTTCTTGGTATGATAACGAGTGGGGATATTCTGCAAGAGTGGTTGATTTAATTGGAAAATTATTTTAATTGAAATATAGGATTTGTAAATAAAAAAACCGGCAAGAGCCGGTTTTTTTATTTATCATCTAAACTACTTAAAATATCATCAATTTCATCTTTAAAAGAGTTCGGAGAATTATCATCATCGCTTTCTTGGCCTATATTAGAATCATCAAGTTCAAAAATATCATTTTCCGGTACATTTTTGTCTTTTTGAAACTGTTTATTTAAACGATTTAATTCTTTGTGATATTCTTCGTGATAAACCACATCTTGTTTAATATCTTCTAACTGATGATTTTCTTTTTCTATTTCAGCTATTTTTTTAGTTGATTTTTCTTCCAAAAGCTTTAACTTTTGAGCATGTGCTTTTAACCTTTCTTCTTTTGTGCGATTTTTTGCATTTTCGGTTTCTTGAAACTTGGCTTGTTTCAACTTTTCTTTTGATTCTTTATAATCCTGTTCTAATTTTTCGTATAATTTAAGTTTATCAGTTCTTATCCTGATTTGCTCTAAATAGGAATTTACAATATTGTCACATTTTTTAACTTCGTTTTCGTCCATTTGTGAACCAAACTTAGCTTTAATCTTTTCATATTCTTCCAAAGCGGTTTCTGCATATTGTTTTCTGTAATAGGTAAGCTCCGAATTTGGAAAAAAATCGGAATATGCATCTATAATAGCATTGGCAGCCCAGTCTTTTATTTCTTTTATTTCTTTCTCAACCAGCCTTTTTTCTCGCTTGGTTTTTTGCAAAGAAATATCAATCTTTTGTAACAAAGATTTTTCTTCGTCCTTTTTACCGGCTTTAAAAATATTCCAACCCATAATTGCTTAATTTACCTGTATAAAAGTACTCATTTATCTTTATTTTTTGCTTATATATTTGACTGATATAAGGGCTTTATTTGACTAAATTGTCTAATTTGTTTGTGAAATGCTAATCATTGTTCATGAAATTCTGTTTTTTGATGAATTCAAGAAAACTTTTTGAAAAAAACAAATTGTCTTTTTTCACATAACGTTTTTCGGTAAAAACCTGTGCTAAGTTTTCCGTATTGTTTTGTTTTATAAGCTCTTTTGTTAAAGGTAATTCTTCTTTTTCTTTATAAAGCTGTTTTATTGTTTCATTATCATAATCTTGATATTTTTCATAATGAACCACGGCTTCTATTGGCAAGCGATCTGTTAATTCAGGAGATTCATCAGGGTAACCTACTACGAGAGTGGTTACGGGAACAACATGTTTAGGTAAGTCAAGAATACCGGCAATTTTATCTGCCATATAAGTGGTTGTTCCTAAATAGCAAATACCTAAACCATGACTTTCGGCTGCTATAGCTACATTTTGTGCTGCCAAAAGGGCATCAATTGAAGCATTGTAAAACCATAAAAAATTATCGTAAGCGGGTTTTGTATTGCTTAATTCACACCATTTGTTAAAACGGTTCATATCGGCGCAAAAAGTTAATACAACAGGGGCTTGTTTTACCATATCTTGTTTAAAATGCAGTTCCCATAATCTATTTTTTAACTCCTCTTCTTGTGTTACGATAATGCTATAGATTTGCATATTTCCGGTTGTAGATGCACGTGTTCCGGCTTTGAGAATCTCGTCAAGAATTTGCTTATCTAATTTTTTTTTACTATATTTCCTGATTGAGCGATGATTTAGAATAGTTTGTATCATACCAAATTATTTTTAATTTTACGCAATGATAATAATTTTTAACATTATTTAATATAGGCAAGGACAATATTTTGGCTTTTATTTTGTTAGATATTTAATATCATTAAAAATAAATTAAATTACTATTAATTATCAAATTCGTAACTTGCTTGTAAAGAGTTTTTTATGTAAAAAAATGAATGTCGTATGAAAAAAAGAGTATTATTTGTAGTATTTGTAGCAGGAATTATCTTTGTGCTAAGCTCATGTAAAGGGTATAAGCATGCAACTCCTTGTCCGGCTTATTCAATGGAGCAGCCGGCAAATAATTCTGTTCAGAATTAAACATAAAACAAACAATTTTTGCACCTTTCATTTTTAAATGACAGAGGGACTGATGATTTACAAAAAACTAACACTATACCTGTTTACATTATTTTTTTCTTTTCAGTTATTTGCTCAAGGCGAAATTGAGGAAGAGAGTAAAATTTTTTACAGGAACGAGAAAACTTGGGGATTTTTTTTCTTTTCAAACGGGTGGGGATTTAACTATCGGTATGGAAAGAGGATTAATGCTGCGCGTAAATTTATTTGGGAAGCTGATTTTAATTATATTAAACACCCCAAAGAGTTCAAAGTTACTGTTGATCAATATACCTTATCCCGCTTTGTTTATGGAAAGATGAATGTTGCCATGGAGTTTCGCGGTTCAGCAGGTTTTCAAAAAGAGTTGTACCGAAAGATGGATAAAGGCGGGGTATCCGTACGCTTTGTTTATTCGGGAGGACCTACTTTGGTCTTGTTAAAACCAATTTACTATCAGGTTGCTTATCCTGATGGGTATCGGGAAGAGAAATTTGATATATCTAAAACTCAAATTATTTATGGTAAGGCTTCATTCTTTAAGGGATTTCCCGAAATGAAAGTAGATCCGGGTGTTTTTCTTAAAGGAAGTTTTAGTTTTGAATTTAGCAGAAAAGAAATGGTTGTCAATGCTATTGAAGTTGGCGCTTCGGCAAGTGCTTTTTTAAAAGAATTGGAAATTATGGCAACCCAAAATTCGCAATTTCTTTTTAATATTTTTATTAGTTACCGCTTTGGAAAAATTGTTCGTGGCGGGCACTTGAAAGACTTAGAAGTAGAGGATGATGAGTTTACTAATTAATAAAAAAAAGGCAGCTTAAGCTGCCTTTTTTATTCAAAATCAAACCACGGAGCAAAATCCTCCGGCGTTTTTCTATGAAACTTTTTATGAAACCATTCATTGGTTTGTTTATCATGATAGTACTCTTTTATCCATTCATCATGGTTTTTAACTACATCGGCAATTGCATCAACAACCGTGTTCAAATCTTCATTAGTCATTGTAGGATGTATTGAAACTCTAACCCAACCCGGTTTGTGGCTTGCATTGCCCAAAGTTATTTCTTTGGTTATTGCTTCGGACATTTCCCGTGTAATATCCAATAAAAAATGACCGTAAGTTCCCGCACAAGAACATCCGCCGCGAACTTGTATGCCGTACCGGTCATTTAAAAGTTTTACCATTAAGTTATGGTGTACTTTTTCGTGATAAAAGGATATTACCCCAATCCGGTTTTTATGTTCGCCACTTAAAATATGTAATCCGGGTATTTTTTCCATTTTTTTAAAAGCAATTTCTAAGAGTTTCTTTTCTCTTGCTTCCATATTTTGTGTTCCTATTTGCTCTTTTAAGCGAATTGCCAGTGCTGCACGTATGGTTTGTAAAAATCCGGGGGTGCCTCCATCTTCACGAGTTTCGATATCGTCAATGTAGCGTTTGCGCCCCCAACGGTCAGTCCATTCAACGGTTCCTCCGCCCGGTTGATCCGGAATTTCGTTTTTATAAAGCTTTTTATTAAACACGAGTACACCTGCACTTCCCGGACCACCAAGAAATTTATGTGGTGAAAAGAAAATTGCATCTAAATAAGCTTCAGGGTCTTCAGGGTGCATATTAATGTCAACATAAGGTGCTGAGGCTGCAAAATCAACAAAAGCATAACCTCCATGCTTGTGCATTATTTTAGCCAATTCAAAATAAGGAGGAATAATACCGGTAACATTTGAAGCTGCTGAAAATGAACCGTATAAATATTTTCTCTTTTTGTATTTTTGTATTTCTTTTTCTAAATTTTCAGGGCTTACCAGTAAGTTTTTATCCGGCTCAATAACTACAACATCGGCAATAGTTTCTAACCATGCAGTATGATTTGAGTGATGCTCCATATGCGTTACAAAAACCACAGGACGACACTCTTCGGGAATGCAAAATTGTTTATCTGCATCGTCCATATAGGCTCTGATTTGTTCCGGAATTTTTAAGCCTAAAATTCGCATAAATTTATTCACTGCCGAAGTCATTCCTTGTCCTAAGGTCAGTAATATATCATCCTCACAAGCATTTACATGTTGTTTAATGATTTGTTGCGCTTTATGGTAGGCATGGGTCATGGCAATACCTGTTTCGCTTGCCTCTGAATGTGTATTCCCTACCAAAGGACCAAATGTATTTTTTATTTTATCCTCAATTGGCGCATATAAGCGTCCGCTGGCAATCCAGTCGGCATAAATTATTTTTTTTATACCGTATGGTGATTCAAATGTAGCGTCATTTCCTACTACGTTTTTTCTGAACTTTTCAAAATATTTTTCCGTATTAGCCATAAAAGTTTGATATAAAGGTTTGATGATAACAAAATAAAAAAGGTGGCTGATATAATTATATCGCCACCTTTATATAAGAAACTAATGCACTGATGAATGCTTACAACAACAATAATTTATGTTACAACAACAATGCATACTATGTAATTTTTAATCTCTGCTCCCTGCAAATAAAGCCAAAAGTTTCAAAATCTCCAAATATAACCATACTAAAGTAACCGTAAGGCTAAAAGCGCCAAACCATTCCATTACTTTTGGTGCCCCTTGGGTTGCCAACCGCTCAATCATATCAAAATCAAGAATAAGGTTTAATGCAGCAATAATTACAATAAATAACTGAATACCTATTCCTAACATGCCCATATTGGCTAAACTGACTCCTCCGCCAAAAAAACCGAAAATTATATTTATTAAATAAAAAATAGCAATTCCTCCGGTTGCTGCAATAATTCCTTTGGTAAATTTAGGTGTAGCTTTTATCATTCCCGAACGATAAGCAAAAAGCATTGCAAAGGCTACTCCAAATGTTAATATAACTGCTTGAAATGCAATTCCGGGATATATTGCTTCAAAATATGCAGATATTCCTCCAAGAAATAAGCCTTCAAGAATAGCATAGATAGGCGCTGTAATATGCGCGTAGTTTGGTTTAAATATAGTTATCAATGCAACAATAAAGCCACCGATAGCACCTAACATTCCCC
>JALSLF010000627.1 GCA_026988445.1 Bacteroidales bacterium | reverse complement strand
CCAATCCTCCCCAAATACCCAAAGCAACAAATTCATACATAAATTGATTATGTACCGCATTTTCATATTGAGGCGATAAGCCGGACTTTGTTTTAGCAAAATACTGTTTGCTTATTTCATGTACATCGCCGGGTCCTGTGCCTGTCCAAAAATAATCTTTGATTATTTCCAAGGCTATTTTCATGTAAACTGCTCGCTGAGATATGGTTTGGCGGTCGGCATAGGCTTCGTTAATTAGTTTGTCAAATTGCCAAATTATCAGATATATACGCCCTTTAATACTGAAATTATCGGCATATAAATAATTTGCATATCCGTTTTCTATGTTTTGAATATCTTTTTGTGATAATTGCCAAATACCTACTGAATCTTTTCTCAAATTTTTAGAGCTTAGATAACGAATTATGGTATATTTTATTTGTTGATTTTTTTTATCTTGATTATCAAAAGAAATATTTGAACGTTTGTTCCATTCATGCCTTAATTCATTTTCGCAAACATATAAAAAGAGATAATGGCCGTTTTCAAACTGTTTATTTAAAGTGTCGTGTGTGTAAAAATTACCATTTACTGTTTTTTGGGGGAGTTTAGCGTAATTAATATCGTCTTTTTGATAAAAATCATAAACAGAAAAACTTAAATAACTAATGGATAGAATTAGAATTATGCCCGATATTGTTAATATGTACTTTTTAAGTTTTACATTGTACTTATTACATAAAACAAAAATCAGATTATAAATAATAAGTGCAAAAAAAACTACATATCCTGTTAAGGAATTAAGTAAAAACAAATAAAAAATAAATAATACGATGCTGAATATATAAGGCAGTTTATTTTTACCGCTAATTAAAAAATTTATAGCCAAAACAATTGCAAAATTGATAAAAACAGCCTGATATAAATTATCTCCTACAAATGCAATACCCCGTAAATCTTCTATTCCGGCAGGTTGAATAATATAATAAAAACGGTAAATACTAATCAAACTTGCAACAAATGCCGATAAAATGTAAAATTTAAGCACGATATCTATTCTTTTTGGTGATAAACGAGTGCTTATGCCATAAAAAAGAATTAATAAAATAAATGATTTTAAACGTATGTCATTTAGTCCGGCGGCTGTATTTTCGGTGTAAATAAGTCCGACAAGGTGAAAAATAAGCAGGAGTACTATTAAAAAAGCCGTTTTTTTTTGTTTCAGGAAATCTATTTTTTTTTTGTAATTACCTTCGGCAATACTGTTGGCAATAACTATAATGATACCGATACTAATCAGAAATCGTGAAAAAAATAAAGATACAACAGTTAAAAGCATCCCGAAGAATACGACATGCGGACTGTATTTTTTGTATTTTTCGGTATAGCTCAAGAAATACGAAACAAATTGATGATTAACTAATTGTCTTTTTTAACAGAGATTAGCTAATTAACGGAATAACCGATTAAATATTATTAAAAAGTTCCGGCTCTTTATTTTTACCTTCAATGGCTTTTGTGTAACAAGTTCGGCAAAGCGGTTCATAAATATCTTTTTCACCGAGAATTACCAATTTTTCAGTATCGCTTAAGCGATGTGAGTAATGTGCCAAATTACCGCAGCGCATACAAATAGCATGTACTTTGGTTACATATTCGGCAATAGCCATTAATTTCGGTACCGGACCAAAGGGGTTTCCTTTAAAGTCCATATCCAATGCGGCAACTATTACACGTTTACCTGAGTTAGCCAAATAATTGCAAACTTCAACCAAATCATCCTCAAAGAATTGTGCTTCGTCAATTCCAATAACTTCATTATCTTTTGAAAGCTCAATAATTTCTTTGGCAGATTGTACGGGAATAGCGGAAATGCTTTTTGCATCGTGCGAAACTACATTTTTTTCCGAATAACGTTTATCAATTTCGGGTTTGTAAATACCTACATTTTGTTTGGCTATTTCGGCACGTTTAATCCTACGGATTAATTCTTCGGTTTTTCCCGAAAACATGGAACCGGTAATTACTTCGATGCATCCGCTAAGTTTTGAGCCGCTGAAATTATTTTCTAGAAACATAATTTAATTGATTTTTTTGCAAAAATATAAATCTAATTTATCAAATTTATGTATTGTTGATAAGTTTTCGGAAAAAATTATCAGGTAATTAAGTCTTAATATTTGGTACATTTAGCTTGATATTTATAAAAAATGTTTCTTTTAAACCATAATATCCCGCATTTTGGATAAATTTGTAGCTTAAAATCCAAACAAATGAAGCGTTTTATATTTTATTTATTTATTCTCTCATTAAGTCTTTCACTAAAAGCACAAGACCTGAAGTCTGCACGGAAAATTATCAGCGTATTATGTTCGCCTGAATTTCACGGGCGCGGATATGTTGCGCATGGAGACAGTATTGCTGCCATGTATTTGATGAAACAATTCAAAAAAATCAAACTAAAAAGTTTTGGAGATTCTTATGTACAAGATTTTTCATTTCCGGTAAATACTTTCCCCGGAAAAATGTCGGTTGTGCTTAATGGAAAAGATACTTTGATTCCTGCCTATGATTATTTAATTCCCGCAAGTTCGAGTTCTGTATCCGGTACTTTTCCGGTAATAGAAATGAACGCAGATTTATTAGACCATCCCGAAAAATTAAATAAAATCACTAATGATTCTATTGCCCGCAGTTTTATTATTGTTGATACCTTGGGTATGAAAAACAAAGGTTTTAAAGATGCTTATAACGATATTATACATTATAATCTACTGGGTGCAAAAGGTGTTATACAAATAGAATATAAAAATTTGATGTATGTTCCTGCCACTTTTGAGCAGGCTTTTCCTATGGTAAAAATCAGCCGTCAGGCATTACCTGATTCTATGTATAGTATTAGTATTCAGGTGGAAAATAAGTTTATTCCTGAATATCATACCCGTAATTTAATAGGATATATCCCCGGACAGATAGACAGCTTTTTGGTTTTTACTGCCCATTATGATCATCTGGGCGAAATGGGTAAAGGAATTTATTTTCCCGGAGCCAATGATAATGGGAGTGGAGTGGCAATGGTTTTGGCGCTGTCAAAACATTTTGCAAAAATTAAAGAAAAGCCTAAATACTCAATAGCTTTTATGCTTTTTAGTGGTGAAGAAATGGGTTTATTGGGATCAAGTTATTATGTAGAACATCCGCTTTTTTCTTTAAATAGAATTAAATTTCTAGTAAACCTTGATGTAATCGGCAGTGGCGAAAAAGGAATAAAAGTGGTAAATGGTACGGTATATAAGGCGCAATTTGATACTTTAGTATCAATAAATCAGAAAAAGGCTTATTTGCCCTCGGTAAATATTCGTGGACCTGCTGCCAATAGCGATCATTATCCCTTTTACGAAAAAGGGGTGCCAAGTTTTTTTATTTATACTTTAGGCAATTATTCCGAGTATCACAATATTTTTGATAAAGCCGATGCAGTACCGCTGACTGAGTTTGAAGATTTATTTCGCTTGCTTTTAGATTTTGTTCAAACATTTTAATTGGGATATATGTCAGGAAAGTTATTTATAGTACCTACACCCATAGGAAATCTTGATGATATTACCTACCGGGCGGTTCAGGTTTTAAAATCGGTTGATTTTATTTTGGCAGAGGATACCCGGACATCGGGTAATTTACTCCGTCATTTAGAGATTAGTAAAAAAATGTATTCATATAACTTGAATAATGAACATAAAAACTACCGGCATATTGCAGAACGCCTGTCAATGGGGGAAACAGCCGCATTAATTTCCGATGCGGGTACTCCGGCAATTTCCGATCCGGGTTTTTTGTTAGTACGCGAATGTATTAAAAACAATATTGATGTAGAAACTTTGCCCGGTGCTACTGCATTTGTTCCGGCTTTGGTAAATTCAGCTTTGCCGGCAGACCGTTTTTGTTTTGAAGGCTTTTTACCTCATAAAAAAGGCAGACAAAAACGTTTAAAACTATTGGCAGAAGAAACACGAACCATGATTTTTTATGAATCGCCGCATCGTTTATTAAAGGCTTTGGAACAGTTTATTGAATATTTTGGTGCCGAAAGGCAAGTTTCAATTTCGCGAGAACTGACAAAAGTTTATGAAGAAACGGTTAGGGGTAGCTTAAACGAAGTATTAGCATATTTTTCAAAGAAAAATATTAAAGGTGAAATTGTAATTGTTGTTGCAGGGAAAAATTAAAACCGGTTTTTTACGTTATAGAAGTTCGATATAGATAATGCTACGAAAAAAATGTTTAATTTAAAATTTATATTATGAAACAGCTAATTGTTGGAATACTGTTTTTTTCTTTTTTGATTTCGTGTAATAACGGCGATGATGTTGAGCGTTTAAAAGCAGAACGCGACAGTTTAATGCGCCTGACAAATGAAAAGGACAATGCAATCAATGATTTCATGCAGTCGTTTAATGAAATTGAAGCAAATTTAGAAACCATTAAACAAAAAGAGAATATTATATCATTAAAAACAAGTGGTGATATAGAATTGGATCAAGCGGCAAAAGATAAAATCAACGATGATATTTATGCTATTTATGAGTTGATGAAAAAGAATAAAGATGAATTAAATGCTTTAAAATCTCGATTACGTAAAGCCAATATAAAATCGTCGGAATTTCAAAAAATGATTACGCGAATGACGGAACAACTGAAAGCAAAAGATGAAGAAATTAATACTTTAAAAAATGATTTGGCACGTTTGAATATTGATATTGAAAACCTGAATATTCGTATTGCCGAATTAAATGCTGATATGGATACCTTACTTGCCGATAATCAGGAAAAAGAAGAAATTTTGAAAATGCAGGAGCAGAAATTAAATACGGCTTATTTTGTTTTCGGTACCAAAAAAGAATTGAAACAAAATCGTATTATTACTTCCGAAGGTGGATTTATTGGTATTGGAAAAATGCAAAAGCTAATGGATAATTTTAATAAAGATTATTTTCAAACCATAGATATACGGACAACCACATCTATCCCTTTAATGGCTAAAAAAGCCAAATTGGTTACTTCGCATCCTGCAAACTCATATTATTTTGCAGGGGATAATCAAATTGACAGTCTGGTAATTAAAGACCCCGAAAAATTTTGGAGTGTTTCCAAATATTTGGTGATTATGGTTAATTAGTGGCTCTTTGGATACTTTTTAAATTTATACAGTTTCCGAAGAAGCACAAATCAAAACCTGAGCAAATAAAATTTAATTTTGCCGGAAATACCTTTAATTTAAGGTTTTTTCCGGTAATTTTTTATGTAAACATATATATAACTCCATTATTTCTTGTGCATTTATCTGTTTCTCTTAAATATTTTATATTTTTACCAAAAATCAATTAACAAATCAAAAAAGGTGAAAAAACTCAGCTATTTTTTTATTTTGTATTTCCTTTTATTTCCTCTAAAAATTCTTATTGCGCAAGAAAATGGAGCACCTTTTATAAAAAACTATACTCCTCTTGAGTACGAGGGTGAACCTCAGGTTTGGGCAGGAGCCTGCGATGCCCAAGGGCGTTTTTATAATGCAAATTATGAATATGTATTTCAATATGCCGGTAATGAGTGGCATAAAATTTTTATTGATAAAAATAAAGTAATACGTTCGCTTTCTGCAAATAGTAAAGGCTTAATTTTTGTCGGAGCTGATGGCGATTTTGGCTTTTTAAAGCCGGATTCTTTAGGTCAAACAGAGTATGTGTCCATATTAAATTATCTTGACTCTGCCGACCGTGATTTCTCGGATGTATGGAACACAGTAGTCGATGACAGTACTGTTTTTTTTGTTTCACGAGAAGCCGTTTTCAGGTTTCATTATCGAGATAC
>JALSLF010000626.1 GCA_026988445.1 Bacteroidales bacterium | reverse complement strand
CTGTATTAGCTCGTGTTAATTATGATTACCAAGGTAAATATTTGGCTACTGTGAATTTTAGAGCAGATGCTTCATCTAAATTTTCCGAAAAAAATCGTTGGGGATATTTCCCATCATTTTCAGCCGGTTGGAGAGTTACCGAAGAAAGCTTTATGCAAAATATTGATTGGTTGAGTAATTTAAAATTACGTGTCGGTTGGGGACAAATTGGTAATCAGGGAAGTGTACCCGCTTATCAAAATGTAACTACGGCAAGTACCGGACAAAATTATACTTGGGGAGGACAATTAATCCCCGGCTCGGCTTTCCTAAGCTCAGGAAACGATGAAATTAAATGGGAAACTTCAACTACTACCAACATAGGATTAGATTTTGGTTTCTTGAATAATAAATTAGAAGGTTCGGCAGAGTATTTCATAAAGAAAACATCCGATATGTTATTGCAGGTACCTGTTCCCGGACAATCGGGTTTAGCCGAAGCACCTTGGCAAAATGCCGGTGAAATGCAAAATACAGGTTTCGAGTTTTCTTTGAATTACCGTAATATGGACCATGCTTTCCAGTATTCCGTTGGCGCAATTTTTACAACTATTAAAAACGAAGTATTAAGTTTAGGAAACGGTAATGAATTTATTGATGGCTCACCTTTCCGTGGTACAGGATATTTAACCAGAACTATTGTAGGACAACCCATTGCACAATTTTATGGTTACAAAACCGATGGTTTGTTCCAAAATCAAGCTGAAATTGATGCACAAACAGCTCAATCAGGCGTTGCTCCGGGTGATGTACGCTATGTTGATGCCGATAATGACGGAGCATTGGATTTAGTATATCTTGGTAGTCCATTGCCTGATTTTACTTATTCATTTAATGCTAATTTATCGTATAAAGGTTTTGATTTGAATATTGTATTACAAGGTGTTCACGGAAATAAAATCTTTAATGGTGCGGCATGGTTTAATCGTTCATCATCTGCATATTGGAACTTAAATGTCGATATGTTAAATCGTTGGACCGGCGAAGGTTCGCAAACCGATGCACGTTATCCGCGCATGAATGCAATGGATGTTAATAATTCGCAAATATCCGATCGTTTTATTGAAGATGGTTCTTACCTAAGGGTTAAAACTTTACAATTGGGTTATACCTTGCCTGAGAATTTAGTAAATAATATGAAATTACGTGTTTATTTGAATGCTCAAAACCTATTTACTTTTACTAAATATACAGGTTTAGATCCTGAAATCGGTAACGGTATGTATGGCACGCTTGACTTAGGTGTTGACAGAGCATTCTATCCGCAAGCACGTTTATACAGTATAGGTGTAAACTTAACTTTTTAATTAATCAAACTTAAAAATATTTTACGATGAAAAATAAATTATTAATTATATTGTTATCCATAGGCGTTATTTTTACGCAATCGTGTAAAGATTATTTGGATACTCCGGCACCGGATCTATCGGATGCTGTATATTTCAGTAATGATCAAGCTGCAATTACTGCTTTGGCAGGTGCTTATGACCCAATGGCATGGTACGGCGATATGCAATTAGATGATTGGGCTATTGGTGATGTAGTTTCTGATGATGCCGAAAAAGGCGGTGAAAATGAAGGAGACCAACCGGATATCCAAGCATTAAGAACTTTTACGGCAAATGCTGAAAACTCTGTAATATTGGGTAGATGGCAAATACGCTATCAAGGAATTAATCGTGCGAATAAAGTGATAGAAGGAGTTACAGATAATGAAAATATTTCTGCCGATGTACGCAAACAAGTAATTGCCGAAGCAAAATTTTTACGCGCATTTTACATGTTTGAATTAGTGAAAGTGTTTGGCGGAGTACCTATTGTAACAAAAGTGCTTTCACCTTCTGAATTTACTTTACCGAGAAATACCGAAGCTGAGTGCTGGGCACAAATTGAACAAGATTTAACGGATGCAGCAAAAGATTTACCGAAGAAAAGCGTAAGAGTAGCTAATGGCGAACTAGGACGCGCTACATGGGGAGCTGCAAAAGGCTTATTAACCAAAGCCTATATTTTCCAAGAAAAATGGGCAGAAGCTGATAAAACAGCTAATGAAATTATAACTTCCGGCGAATATCAACTGGATCCTGACTACGGACATATTTTTACCTTAGACGGAGATAACGGAGTTGAATCAGTTTTTGATATTCAGTACGGAGACTTTCAAATTGGTGGCTGGGACAGAGACAACGAAGGAACTACCGTATGTATTTTTACTCGTGGACGCGATAACGGCGGCTGGGGCTTTGTTTGCCCTACACAAGATTTGTATGATGCTTTTGAAACAGGCGATCCACGCAGAGAATTTACCATTATAAGCGAAGGAGATGTTTTATGGGCAGGCACCGATGATGAAGAAGAATTTTATATTGATGCTCAAAATCCGACAGGATACAACAGCCGCAAACATATTTTACCGGTAAGCCAACAAGGACAAATGAGTGAAGACCCTTTAAACTGGCATTATATTCGTTTTGCCGAAGTATTGTTATGGCAAGCCGAAGCAAGAGCACATACCGGTGGCGATTGGCAAACACCATTGAACCAAGTTAGAGCACGTGTAGGTTTAGCTGCTACAAGCGAAACAGACGGTTTAAAAGCTGTTTATCACGAACGTAGAGTAGAGTTAGCCTTGGAGGCACATCGTTATTGGGATTTGGTGCGCACCGGAAGAGGAAATTTAATGAACGGATATACGGATAATAAACGTTATTTCTTAATACCGCAAGTAGAAATGAATTTGAATCCTAATTTGGTGCAAAATCCATATTAATAAAATCTCTTTGGCAAAGCATATCGCTTTGTCAAAGATTTATTAAAATACTTTTAAAATTTAAAATTTAAAAAAAGATGAAAAAAATATCATATATAATATCAGCACTTGCATTCTTGTTTTTATATGCTTGTGAACCGCAAAAAGATGTGGCACCTGATTTAGGACCTGCACCATCAGGTGATTTTACGATTGATAATTCTAATCCGAATTATATTGTTTTAGAGGTAAATGCAAATGATGCTTTTTTATTTACTTGGGATTTAGGTAATGGTGAAAAAGCAGAAGGAAAAAAAGTAACGGCTTACTATCCATTTAAAGGAGTTTATAAAGTAAAATGTACCATGTCAGGTAAAGCGGGTGCTAAAATTGTTGAAAAGGATTTAACCATTGCAGCAACTGATCCGGAACTTGTAAATAAACCGGGTTTTAAAGAGCTTACCGGTGCCGGTGCTGGAAAAGTATGGATATACGATTATAAAGGCGCTGCAAATGATGGTGAGCCTGATTATTTATACATGACAGCTAATTATGATTGGCAAGAGTTCTGGTGGAATCCTTATAGTGCCGATTATGGACATCCAAGTCCTGATTTTTATAAAAAAATAAAATTTGATTTAAATGGAGGATATAATTATACGCTCATTAACGAAGATGGCTCTGAACTAAAAGGGACTTTCCTTCTGGATATGGAAAATATGACTTTGAAAATAGTTGATTCTCATATACCCGATTATAATGAAGAAAATTGTGACCCGGATGTTACGGCAACAGGCATATATGAAGTAAAAATTCTTGAAGACGGTCATTTATATTTGTGGCAGGATCAATCAACAATGCACCCGGATGATTATGATTACGGTTGGGCATGGGAGTTTAAACCTGAATAATGGTTAAAGTTAGGTTAATATATTTGGAATCGGGAAGTTTAGGCTTTCCCGATTTTTTCGTATTTTAGAGTAATTATTTAAAATGTTAATAATGCTATGAAAAAAATACTTTTCCTGTCTTTTGCACTAATATTATCATCTAATGTTTTTGCTCAAACTCATCCTTTTCCGCAGCATGTTGATTATTCCGGTGTGCACATTAAACCAAGCGGATATTCTCAGCAAGATTTGGATAAATTGGTTAGTGATTATTATGACCTTTGGAAAACGGTGTATTTAAAAAGTTCTTGCGGCGGAGGCTTTCAGTATTTTGTTAGTTTTGACGGGGGCAACGCTTGTGTTTCCGAGGGGCAAGGTTACGGTATGATGATTCTTCCTTTAATGGCGGGCTATGAACCCAATGCACAATCTTATTTTGACGGTTTGTATAAATATTACAAAGCCCACCCCAGCTCAATAAATGCTAATTTAATGGCTTGGAAACAAGTTAATTGTGAAAATGTTGAAGGCGATGATGCTGCCAGCGACGGTGATATTGACATTGCTTATGGTCTATTACTTGCTCATGTTCAGTGGGGTAGCCAGGGTAATATTAATTATCTACAGGAAGCAAAAAATACCATCAATGCCATTATGAAAGATGAAATCAACCACAATACTTGGACCGTAAAATTAGGCGACTGGGTTTCATCGGGAGGTAATTATTATTACAGTACACGTACTTCTGATTTTATAATTGACCATTTCCTGGTTTTTAAATGTGCCGTAGATGATAATAAATGGAATAATGTGGTGGATACTTGTTATTCTTTAATTGAAAATATACAAACAAATTACAGTGCTCAAACGGGATTGTTGCCCGGTTTTATAGTTAATCTTGATACGGATGCAAAACCTGCTTCCGCAAATTTTTTAGAGGGCGATAACGATGGAAATTATGATTATAATGCTTGTAGAAACCCTTGGCGCTTAACTACCGATTATTTACTTTTTGGTGATGAAAGAGCAAAAAATGCTGTAAATAAAATCAATAACTGGTTGATGAATAAAACTTTAAATAATCCTGATAATATAAAAAGTGGTTACAAATTAAACGGAGATGAAATTGCAACATGGGACGATGCAGCTTATGTGGGTCCTTTTACCGTTGGGGCAATGTTAAATACAGATAATCAACAGTGGTTAGATGATGTATTTGCAAAATTGTTATCTTATAATTTTGCGGATGGCGATTATTATTCCAATACGATAAAACTGCTGAATTTAATAGTTATTTCCGGCAATTATTGGTCGCCCGCTTGCGATGAATTGCTAACGGGAGTGCAAGATATAGAAAAGAGCAAGGAATGGGCAAATGTGATTTATAATCAAGAATATTTGTATGTGCATACAAATTTGTATTCTTTAAATTTAGTTATGTATGATTTGAATGGTAAGGTGTTAAAAACTATGTTTTTAAATGGAAATCAAACGGTTGTAAATATTGCTGATGTTCAAAAAGGGTGTTATATTATTCAATTAAGTAACTGGGAAAAGAATTTTTTTTATTCTAAAAAGATGGTTTTTAATTAAACCTTAAATTGAGTGATTATTTGTTTTGTTAAGTATTAATCTTCTGTTTAAAAGCAGGAATAATTGATTTTTTTTGAAAAATAGAAGTCGGATTGCTATATTTTTTGACTTGACAGTGTGCGAAGCTCCTGTCAATGTCTTTTAGATAGAAGTTTTTTTATTTTTTAGGAGAAAAAAACACTAAGAGGTGTTGATACAAAAAAAATATTTGGTTCTAAGGGTTCAAACACTGTCAGAAGCTTCGCACGCTGACAGGTTTAGGCAGGCTGGCAGGTTTGGTGCTGAGAAGGGCTCGATGTGTGTTTGCGGCAGGGATTGCAGCGGATAGCCCGCAAGCCGTAAAAGCAACAAAACCCGCCGGAAAAGAGCGACCAACGGAAGCTACTTTGCCGGCGTTTGGTTTTGTGCTTTTAAGGCTGAGGACTATGAGCAGAAAGCCCGTAGCCGCCCTGATTATAGTAAATTATTTTCTTCAATAAATTTTATTAATGTATCAGCCATTTGTCTATGCTGTTCTATTTTAGGATGTGTTTTCAGCCCCATATAAGGGAAAAACAAAGTATATATTTTAACATCATTAATTTCTGCAACGG
>JALSLF010000625.1 GCA_026988445.1 Bacteroidales bacterium | reverse complement strand
TCACCGGCGATTTGGTTTCCGAAATAATGAAAAAAAAAGGAATTAACCAACAGAAATTGGAAAATGCCATAAAAGAATTGCGAAAGGGTGTAAAAGTAGATAGAAGAAATAAGGACGAGTATGAAAATCTTAAAAAATATGCTGTTAATTTAAACCAAAGGGCTGAAAGCGGAGCCTTAGACCCTATTATTGGCAGAACGAATGAAATCCGGAGAATTTTACAAATTATTTCGCGCCGTAGAAAAAATAATCCGGTAATTATTGGAGAACCGGGTGTTGGTAAAACTGCTGTTGTTGAAGGTTTAGTACATCGAATTATTCAGGGAGATGTGCCCGATAATTTGAAAGGCAGTATTGTTTTTTCTTTGGATATGGGTTTGCTCATTGCAGGAGCAAGCAAACAAGGAGCCTTTGAGGAGCGTTTAAAATCAGTAATTCGTGAAGTTAAAGAATCGGGCGGTGATGCCATTTTATTTATCGATGAAATTCATTTATTGGTTGGTGCCGGAAAAGGTGGTGGCTCAATGGATGCTGCCAATATTCTGAAACCTGCTTTAGCAAGGGGCGAAATTAAAGTTATCGGGACTACTACTATTGATGAATATCAAAAATACTTTGAAAAAGACAAAGCATTAGAACGTCGCTTTCAAAAAGTAATGATTGAAGAGCCTGAAAATGAAGAGTGTATTTCCATTTTGCGCGGAATAAAAGAGAAATACGAGCATTATCACAAAGTACAAATTAAAGATGAAGCATTAGTGGCAGCCGTAGAATTGTCAAAGCGTTATGTTACCGACCGTTTTTTGCCGGATAAAGCCATTGACTTGATAGATGAAGCGGCTTCCAAACTCCGTTTGGAAATGAATACTTTACCCGATGAAATCGATAAAGTGGAGCGTGAAATTATTCAGCTCGAAACGGAAAGAAGCATGGTTATTAAAGAAGGGGATGAAAAAGCTGAAAAAGCTCTTTCCGAAAAAATTGTTAATTTAAAAGATGAACGCACTAAATTACGTGCAATTTGGGAATCGGAGAAAAAAGCAATTTCCGATATAATTGCATCAAAAGAAAAATTAAAAAAATTAAAACAAGAAGCGGAAAAAGCGCAACAAGAAGGAGATTTTGATAAAGTTGCCGATATAAAATACCTGAAAATTCCCGAACAGGATAAAAAAATCAAACAATTAGAAAAAGAAATGAATGAAAATCCTTCGGATGTAGTTTTGGCAAAAGAAGCTGTGGATAGAGATTTAATTGCCGAAATTATTGCCAATTGGACAGGTATTCCGGTTACGAAAATGGCAAAAAGCGAAAAAGAAAAACTGGTTAATCTTGAAGATGAACTACATAAAAGAATCATCGGACAGCACGAAGCAATTGTTGCCGTTTCAAATGCCGTAAGGCGTAGCCGTGCAGGCTTGCATGATGCCAAACGCCCGATTGGTTCGTTCATATTTCTCGGTACTACCGGTGTAGGAAAAACCGAACTGGCTAAGGCACTGGCAGCTTTTTTATTTGATGACGAAAGCTCAATGACGCGTATTGATATGTCCGAATATCAAGAAAAAAGTTCTGTTTCGCGTCTGGTAGGCTCGCCTCCCGGATATGTAGGATATGATGAAGGCGGACAATTAACCGAAGCCGTTCGGCGCAAGCCCTACTCCGTAGTACTTTTCGATGAAATTGAAAAAGCCCACAAAGATGTATTTTATACGCTTTTACAGGTTTTAGACGATGGGCGACTAACCGACAGTAAAGGCAGAACAGTCAATTTTAAGAACACCATTATTATAATGACCTCCAATGCAGGCTCGGATAAAATTATGGAGCATTTTGAAAATATGACTTCTGCCAATCGCAGCGAAAAAATCCGAAGGGCAAAAGCAGATGTTTCAAAGGTTTTGAAAGAAAAAATGGCACCGGAGTTCTTGAATCGTATTGATGAAATCATCATGTTTACGCCCTTATCGGTATATGAAATACGTCAAATTGTAGTTTTACAACTAAACGGTTTAAAGAAAAAGCTCCAAAAGAAAGATATACGTATTCATGTTTCGGAAAAAGGAGTGAATTGGATAACACGCGTATCCTATAAACCTCAATTTGGTGCTCGACCCATTAAGCGGAGTATTCAACGGTATATTTTAAATGAACTTTCAAATCAGATATTGACCGATACAGTTACCAAAGAAAAAATTATTTTAATCGATGAAGAAAAAGGCAAATTATCTTTTACAAATATTAGCGATGAGGAATTAAATAAACTGATTGAAAAAGAAAAAAAAGAAGCCGAAACACGAAAAAAAGAGTTGGAAAAACTCAAAGCAGAAGCCAAAAAAGAAAAAAGTAAAGAAATTGCTAAAAGAAAAGGTGTTTTTGCACGCTTTTTTTCATGGATAGGAACCTGGTTTAAATAAAATTATGTGAAAAAATTACACGCCTATGAAACTGAAAATATTACTAATTGCCACTTTGTTTCTATTTAATTTTGCCTGTATTGTTTCTACAAGCGATGAAAAAACAGTCGAAGCCGATGATGAACAAAATGAACTTATTCAAAATGATGAGCCGCAAGATAAATTGAAGGATTTAGAAGAGAAAATGGAAGAGCTGGAGTCCGGCAAATCAGATGCTTCGGTAATTAAGCATGTAATTCAACAAAAGCCCGAAGGAGCTGAATCCGTTCAGGTAGATATTAATGTCGGGGCTTGCCGCATGAATATATCCACAGGTTCAAAACAGCTTTTTACCGGTGGGTTTGCCTATACCCATAAAGATTGGAAGCCTGAATATTCATATTCCGTTGAAAATAGTATCGGCTATTTAAGTATAAAACAGCCTGAAATTGATGATATAAATTTTGATGATGATGATAAATACGTATGGAACTTGAAGTTCGGAAAACAAATTCCTTTGGAATTTGATATTAATCTTGGAGCGGGTCTCACAGATATAAAATTAGGCGCTTTGCCGGTAAAAAGTTTCAATATGAAAATGGGCATCGGGAAAACTACTTTGGACTTACGCGGAGCAAGGAAAAGCAATTCTGAGATACATCTTGAAGGAGGCGTAGGCTTGCTGCAAATTTACTTACCCGAAAATGTAGGAGTTAAAATTAACATTCTCAAAGCACTTACCGATATTGATACACAAAATTTAGAACAAATTGATAAAAATACTTTTGTGAATAAATATTATAAAAAATCAAAAGTTACAATTTCAATTTATCTTAAAACCGGAATTGGAAAAATACAAATCGAATAGTTAATTCCAAAAGGCAAAGTGTGCGTAAATGTGTATTTTCTCTGATAGCTGCAAAATAAAATTTTTATTAGGGCGGCTACGGGCTTTCCGCTCATAGTCCCGATAATGAAAAATAACAAAACCATAAAGGGCAAAGGAGCTTCCGTTGGTCGCTCTTTCCCCTTTGGTTTTGTATATTTTTCACCATCGGGAGCTATCCGCTGCAATCCCTGCCGCAAGCTCACCCAAACCTGTCAGCGTGCGAAAGCACCAAACCTGTCAGCGTGCAAAGCTCCTGACAGTGTTTAGTACTTCCGACCCAAAACCTGTCAGTGTGCGCAAGCACCTGACAGTGTTTGAACCGTAGCACCGGATATTTTTTTTATCAGCACCTGACAGAGTTTGTACCGATAGCCCTGATATTTTTGCCTGCACTTTACAGCGTTTTTTCTCTTCAAACTCTTCAAAAACTTCCTGCTAAAAAGACATTGACAGGAGCTTCGCACACTGTCAAGTCAAGGAGCTTCGCAGGCTGTCAAGTCAAAAAATCCCTGATAGAGTTTAAAAATTCCGCCGGAGATAGAAAAATAAGAAAAGAAAATAGATATTGTCTTTTGAATATACATCAATTATTCCTATTTTTATCCTAATAATAGCGGATTGGTGTAATACACCAATCTTAACGTTACCACACATATTACAGTAGCAACAACCAATTAACAGGTGTAACAAATTAAAAATATAAGATTTAAAACAATAACTTTTTTAAACGGTTTTCATGAAAATCAATAAAACGAGAATAAAAATTATTTGGACTTTACTTTTGTTCACATTGTTTTACGGACAATTATTCGCACATTCAGGAAAACCCAAATATCATGTTATTATTGATACTGACGGTGCAATTGATGATATGCGTTCTATTTCAATGTTTTTGGCAGGTAACGACATTAGGGTATTGGCAATTACTTGTTCGCAAGGCACACTTCTACCAAATACTGTTTATTTAAAAGTAAACTCTTTGCTGTCCGCATTTCATCACGAAGGTATTCCGGTTGGGATAAGCAAAAAGATAAACTTTAACTTACCGGTATGGTCATCATTTGCTCAAAATATTCAATGGGGAAATACCGTAAGCCAACAAAATATTGATCTAAGCCAAAATTCAATTGACGTTTTGAATAAAACTGTTGAAAATTATCGCAATAAGATTACACTGATTGCCTTAGGCTCGTTAAAAACCTATGCTGATTGGATAAAAGCTGATCCTAAGATTGCAGATAAAATTGAACGAATAATCTGGTATAACAACCATAATATCAAAGAGGGATTTAACTATCAAGTTTCCCCCAACAGTTATGAATTTATCAAACAATATGGAATACGCATTGATATTGTTGAAAACAATAATTCCGATTTAATTATTAATCGGGATTATTTAAACCAAATTCAAAGTTCTAAGTCAATTTATTCAGAGCAGATTGAATTAGTTCATACTCAAATATCAATAGTGGAAAAAATAAAAGAAAAGCATTTGTATCTATGGGATGATATCGTTCCTCTTTATCTGACAGTTCCTATTTTGTTTGACATGGAAACAAAAGACAATATAATATTTGCTTCAATAAACATGAAAATACCTGTAAATTTTATATATGAGATAATTGGTAAACTTTTAATATCAGCAACAAATACCAATAACCGTGTATTTAATACTTTTCCAATTGATACAGCATTGTATAAGACAAAATATGCTAAAATATTGAATCAAACTATTGAAAAATTTGGTTTGATTGAATGGAAAGCGATTAGCATGACCAATGAAATTCATGGGCATACCGGTATTTATTCCATAATCGGAGCAAAAATGGGGGTTAGGGCGATGGAATATTTCAATGTTGGTGTAAATAATTTAATAATTACAACTTTTGCCGGCAATAAACCTCCATTAAGTTGTTTTAACGATGGTATTCAGATTAGCACGGGTGCAACAATCGGGCAAGGATTAATTACCATTTCAGACAGTATATCAAATATTCCTTCTGCAATATTTGAGTTTAACAATAATAAAGTAAACATATCTTTAAAGCCTGAAATTGCGGAACAAATGCAAAAGGATATAAAATATGGAATAAAAAACTTTGGTTTACTAACCGATAGATACTGGCTTTACATAGAGAATCTCGCAATTAAATATTGGTCTGATTTTGACCGTCATAATATATTTACAATACGGAAAATATAAGAAGCTGTTTTTTTGATACTTACATAAATGATTTATGAGACAATTACGTGTGGTAACACGGTATATATTCAAGAGCGGTTGCAGTGGTTTGCAAAACTTTCTTAACTTTAATAATGAAATCAATAAATTGAAAATGAAGTGGTTGTAAATCCGCTCCAAAATATATACCAATCGTTACCACCTATTAGGGAAAACGACAGTAAATATTTAGATTTAAGTTAGAGTTTAAATATTTTAGTAGAAATGTGAGACATTGTCTCACAAATTGAAAAAATATTGAATACGACACTATCCAATAAACATCTAAAATCATCATTCCTTGTTCGTTATTCGTTATTCATTTGATTTACGAACACGGGACACTGATTTACGAATGACGA
>JALSLF010000624.1 GCA_026988445.1 Bacteroidales bacterium | reverse complement strand
TAAAATTAGTAAAAAAAGTAGGAACTTTTTATCTTTTTTATTAGAATTGATATACTTATGTTTATTGACATCCTTAAATACACCGATATGTTTTTGGCTTTGCAGTAGAAGAAAGTTGTGGACTTAAGGATAAATAGTGATAAAATTTTTAACAATCTGCTCACTGGTGGATTGAATAACTTGTTCTAAATTCACCGATTCTAACCTAAATTGAGCAATTATGTACAAAAAGAAGTGCCAAGATATTGAGACTAAAAAGTTTAGAAAAAAAAGTAAGAATACTGGTTGGTATTTGAGTCTTTTTTTGTAAATCTTTTTAGTTCAATAGATTTGTACTTATTAAAGTAGATAATCGCACAATTTAGGTCTAATACTAAAATGCTTTGCAGTAGGCAAAACTATGTCCGACTACCGGCGGATTAGTGCTCTAAGTGCTCTTTGTGGTAAAAAACATAAACATCGTAGATTTTTAAAACTTGTCCGGCTTTTGCCGGATACCAATAACTTGTTTGCCAACTATTTCACTTCTATATATTTTCCATTTAAAATGGAGACAGAACCATTTACAATGTATTTTATTGTAGATTTGCATTTTTATTCTATTTTTTTGATGCATGTTGAAACGACTGTTTTCTTAATCTAAGTATTATACAATCACTTTTTATGACTAATAAAAATTTAAAAATATTCAAATTCGGTGGTGCATCAGTGCGTGATGCTCAATCAATAGTGAATCTATCAAATATCTTGAATTCCTACCAAAATGATAAACTCATTGTGGTAATTTCTGCCATTGATAAAACCACGCGCGAACTTACTAAACTTACCGATTTGTATTTTCAACAGGCTGATTATACAACACAGTATAATAAAATCATAAACAAACACGCAAATATAATTGAAGAATTATTTGTTGATAGTTCGTTTATTAAAGCTGAATTTAAAAAGCTTTTGGTAGGGTTAAAACAAAAACTTGCATCAAAACCTTCAAGTAATTATGATTTTGAATACGACCAAATTGTTGTTTACGGCGAATTGTTTTCCACCAAAATAATTGCTGCATATCTTAAACAACAGGGCTTTAATACTGAATGGGTAGATATCCGTCATTTGATGAGAACAGATACAAATTATAGAAACGCACGTGTCGATTGGCAAAAAAGCCAAGAATTATTACAAACACATTTATTGCATTCAAACAGTAAACTTATTATTACACAGGGATTTATTGCATCTAATATCCAAGGTTTAAATACAACATTAGGCATTGAAGGTTCTGATTTTTCTGCGGCAATTATTGCTTATGCTTTGGATGCTGAAAAAATGATTGTTTGGAAAGACGTGCCCGGTTTTTACAGCTCCGATCCTAAAATATTTGAGAATGTGATTAAGTTAGATGTCGTTTCATTTCGCGAAGCCGTTGAATTGGCTTATTTTGGTGCTAAAATTATTCATCCTAAAACTATTAAACCGCTTCAAAATAAAAAAATACCCTTGCTTGTAAAGTCTTTTTTACAACCTGATGCACCGGGAACCATTATAAAAAACTCTACCGATAATAAAACCGGTTTGCAACCCAATGTTCCTGTTTTTATAACAAAAAATAGTCAAATATTAATTTCAATAGCACCTCTTGATTTTTCCTTTATCGATGAAAATAATTTAAGCTATATTTTTGCATTATTGGCTCGATTTCGTATAAAAGTTAATTTAATGCAAAATTCAGCTATTAGTTTTTCTATTTGTGTCGATAATATTTCTGAAGGCTTTGAGCGTTTATTGTCCGAATTAAAACATAATTATAGGGTGCTTTACAATAAAGACCTTACACTAATCACTATTCGGCATTATAATCAAGATATTATTGATGAACTTATTACGGGTAGAAAAGTTTTTGTACAGCAAAAAAGTCGGCGTACGGCACGTTTTGTAGTTAGGTGATGATACTATCCAAAATCTTTGATAATCTTATCCGTCAAATAAGTAGCTAATTTAATGTTCGATTCGTGTGTCCAACCGGCAATATGCGGACTTAATACTACTTTGTTACTTTGGATGAGGTATTTAAAATCCGGATTGCTTTTTTGTTGATGAATCTCCTCAAACGAACTTTGTTCATATTCCAAAACATCTAATGCTGCACCGAGAACCTTTCCTGTTTTTAAAGCGCTCACCAGGTCCCTGGTTTTTACAACTTTACCCCTTGCTGTATTGATAAGGTATATAGGTTTTTTAAATTTTGCTAAAAACCCTGAATTAATCATAAACTCGGTTTCTTTTGTCAAAGGTACATGTAAACTTAATACATCGCTTTCTTTGAAAATAGCATCAAGTTGAACCTCCGAACCAAAATCACTCCCAAAACCTGTTTTATACTTATCATAAGCAATCACCTTAGCTTCAAAACCTTTTAGCCTTTGTGCAAAAGCACTTCCCATATTACCATATCCGATGATACCAATGGTTTTTCCTTTTATTTCCAGTCCCCTGTTTGCTTCGCGCTGCCAAATACCCCTACGAACTTCCATATTGGCAATACATAAATTATTAAACAAGGCAAGCAACATTCCCAGTGCATGTTCTCCTACTGCATCTCGGTTTCCTTCCGGACTATTGTAACATTTTATTCCTTTGCTTTCTGCATAAACAACATCAATATTCTCCATTCCGGCACCCACACGCCCGATAAATTTCAAATTTACTGCCCTATCCAGAATTTCTTTGTCCAATTTTATCCGGCTACGAATAATTATACCTTCATATTTATTTATTATTTTAATAATTTCATCAACCGGTAAATCCGGTAAATAATCACAATCAAAACCTGCTTTTTCCAATCTATCTTTTAAAATAGGCTGTGTACTGTCAATAAATAATACTTTCATTCTTTAAATTTTAACTTCTCAACCATTCAATCATTCACTTATTCACTCATTCACTCATTCACTTATTCATTCATTAAACTTAATCCCCACCATTCAAAAATACTTTTACCCCGGCTTTGTAGCCTGTTACATCTCCTTTAAGGTTTCTTATTTCATAAGCCATCATAATGGCGTTTACACGTTTTCCCATTTTAAGCTTCTTTTCATCAAAATACCATTCTTCAACAAATTGTACTTTCGCAATTTTATTCCGGTCATTTTCTTTTTCAAATGCTTTAACCTCTTCAATACTCATTGGTTCTTCTGTTGAATAGTCATAAGCTTTAAGCCTGCCCTGATAAATTGCATTAAAAATAATATTCGCCAAAGCTTCTTGATTCATATTGCGTAAGCAATAGGCTTGCCAGTCATCCTCCGGATTTGAATTCTTGGTTACCACACTGTACGTTATCGTATCAGCAATAACTACAGCATTACCGCTATTCAAATCCGTTTCATAAAATGTTCCTGTTTTTACCGGTGGTATTTCAAATTCGGTATCTGTGTTCTTATCTTTTTTAGTTTCATTATTACATGCACTTATTGCTATAACCATAAATGCAATAATTAGTAAATTAAAATGTTTCATTGTTCATTATTTATTGGATTCTACTGCCGTTTTAATGGGTGTTTTGTATTAATCTTATAATATATGGTATTACTGCGAATTTAGTGGAAACAGAAAAAATGAATTTTAATAATGTGTTTTTATAGAACTATTTGGGTTGGATGACTGAAGTTAGATGACCGAAGCTTGTTTACTTCTGACATCTAACTTCTAACATCCGACCTGTTAATCAAAATAGTACATTACCCACTAAAATGGTTGTAAAACCTAATATATTAAGAGTTTGCATAATAACAAAGTATGTGTAAAAAAACCTTTAACAGTTAATGATTTACCAAATCAGTTCATTCGTGCATTCGTGACGATTATAAAAAAATGCGGATTAAGCTACAGCAAATTCCAAAGCCATTCCTCTTTTATCATCATTAAATACACCTTCTTCATATACCAAATTTCCATTAACAAACGTATGGCTGACTACCGAATGAAATTTCACTCCTTCAAAAGGCGACCATCCGCATTTATACAATATATTATCTTTTTTAACGGTATATTCTGCGTTCAAATCAACCAATACTAAATCCGCCCAATACCCTTTTCTTATAAAACCGCGTTCTTTAACTCTAAACAATTGTGCCGGTTTATGACACATTTTATCTACAATCTTCTCAATACTTATTTTACCTTGTTTGTAAAATTCCAGCATTACATTCAATGAGTGCTGCACCAAAGGTCCTCCCGATGGTGCTTTAAAATAAGAATGTGCTTTTTCATCTTCTAAATGCGGAGCATGATCCGTTGCGATTACATCTAACCGGTCATCCAGCATAGCTTCAAACAAAGCCTTACGGTCATCTGCACGCTTAATTGCCGGATTCCATTTTATTCGTGTTCCGTATTGTTCATAATCCTCCTCGTCAAACCACAAATGATGCACGCAAACCTCCCCCGTGATTTTTTTCTTTTCAATAGGCAAATCATTATCTAATAACTCCAACTCCTTTGCGGTCGATAAATGCAGAATGTGCAGTCGGGTTCCAAACTTTTTTGCCAAATCTACTGCCAGCGACGACGATTTATAACAAGCCTCCGCCGAACGAATTTTTGGGTGATAACTCATAGGAACATCTTCTCCAAACTCTTTTCGGTATTGTTCCGTATTTTTCTGTATCGTAGCTTCATCCTCACAATGCACAGCCACCAAAGTAGGAGCCTTCGAAAAAATCTTTTCCAGGCTCTCACGCTTATCCACCAACATATTTCCGGTCGATGAACCCATAAACACTTTAATTCCGCACACTTTTCTTGGGTCAGTTTTTACCAGTTCATCAATATTGTCATTAGTAGCACCCATATAAAACGAGTAATTAGCCAACGATTTTTTAGCTGCAAGCGCAAATTTTTCCGATAAACGCTCCTGCGTTACCGTTTGCGGTTTCACATTCGGCATTTCCATAAACGAAGTAATTCCACCTGCCACAGCAGCCCTACTTTCCGAGCCAATATCCGCCTTATACGTCAATCCCGGCTCTCTGAAATGTACTTGGTCATCAATAACACCCGGCATTAGCAATTTTCCCTTTGCATCAATAACCCTTGCATTTTCAGCTATATTCCCTGCATCACCTTCCCAAATATCTGCTATTCTGCCCGATTCAATTTTAATTCCGCCTTTAAAACTTTTTGCTTCATTCACAATAAAAGCATCTATAATATATAAGGTATCCATTTTTTATATAATTTTAAATATTCCGTAAAATTACGACTAAAAATCCAAATCTAAAACCCTATCTTATTCTAAGCTTCTAAATTATCCGGTTTCCAATTATTTCTATGGCGGCTACGGGCTTTCCGCTTGTAGTCCTCGTTCGCAATGCTGCAAAAGCAAAACCGCAAAGGAGCTTCCGCAGGTCGCTCTTTCCGGTTTGCTTTTGCTAAGCATTGCGTCCTGTGGGCTACCGCTTCAATCCCTGCCGCAAGCACACATCTAGCACCTCGCGCAACACAAAATCTGTCAGCCTGCGTAAGCACCGCCGCTTAAACCTGTCAGTGTGCGTAAGCACCTGACAGTGTTTATATTTAATCCATAAAGTTCTTATTATAATTTAAATTGGCGATTTTTAATTGCCGTTTTTTGATGATTGTTAATTGCGAAAATTTGACGATTGCAAGTTACTACTTACATTAGTATTCTAATTACTCTTTGTGCTTAAAACAAAAACATCGAAGATGTTTAAAACATCTGTGAAAATTTGCGACAATCTGCGGATATAACCTTTGCCGCAGGCAAACATAGTGTTCTAAGAGCTCTTTGTGATTCAAAACAAAAACATCGAAGATACTTAAAACTTTGCGGATACTAATAATTTGTCAGATTCCCTGCAGTTTCAGGCTTAGGTTCATCCGGTAAAATTG
>JALSLF010000623.1 GCA_026988445.1 Bacteroidales bacterium | reverse complement strand
CCCTTTATGGGTTCTAAACTGGCTTTTACGTTAATTTTTTCCGTATTAGTCATTACATAGGGCGATGTTTGTAATGAGTCGGTGGTAACCCATCGGTTGTCTGTAGCATATCGAGCAAAATTAACATCTTGCCAGCCTGCTATAAAGCCAAAACCGGGTGCCATAACTCCATCTACTTTATTCAGTCCGAAAAATTGTGTTTGCGGTAAGTAACCGGGTAATATAGTACCTCCGCCTTTTTCATAGGTTAAGGTAATATTTTTTAAACCAATCACAAAGTAAGCTAAATTATCGCCCAGGGCACGTAAAAAATTATCACGAATTTCTTTTTTACCGGTAACAATGGCTGTTGCATTACGATAATTATCTGTGGCTCTGAATTTCACTTTATTTTTATTGACAATAATCAGTTCGCCTTTTATTTCTTGCCCGTTTTCATCAGTAACTTTTATACTGACATTTTCGGTGTTTAGATTATGTATAATAGATTTGCCTATATCTTTTTTAAAGCGGAGATTTTCTTTTTTAAAAGTTATTTCTCTGTATTTCACTTGTTTTTTTGCTCCGCTTCTCATTCGTTGGCTAAGTTTTTTCAAGTAGGGAACTTTGCTGTAAATTTTATTAAAATTTAACTGTCCGTTTAATTGAATGGTATTTGAGTTCGATAATTTGTTTCCTAATTGAATATTTCCTGTTTGTGGTCCTGTTTCCCAATTATAGGTTGCTTTATATCTGGCTGTTGCCGATGTCCAAGTTAGTAGAGGAATTTTAGAAATAGGTATATTGTAGCTGGCAATAATTTGATGGTTGAAATTAGTATTCCTGCCAAAGGATAAAATATTTTGCCATAAAGTGTCGCGTTTTTCACTATAATCAGGGTCGGAAGGACTCATCGAACCGTAAGGTTCGTCAATTCGAGCTGTGTTTTGTGCCGTATATTGAAACTTTAAAGCTTTTGTTAAACTATATTTTAAATCATAAGTTCTACGCCAAGTAAAATCTTTTTTATAAGTAGGTGTTATTAGTGCGTTGGCATCGGTAATATTTCTAATTAAATTTTCCTGATATCTCCGTACCATATCTGTCCGAAACGAAAACATGGTGGGCATCAGGTAGAAATTAAAATCACGTATTAGTTTAAAGGCATTATTTTTAAAAAGCTTGACTTTCCTTAAAGGAGCATAATTTTTAGGTCGATTATTAAATACATAAGCAAAAGAACCTGCATGGTTTTTAGTAATGCTGTATTGAGTTTTGATATTACGAGCGTATATTTCATTGTAGGCAAAACTTGCCGAAAAATTAGAGATATGGTAAAATGGTTTCTTTCTGCCTTGCAGCCGTTCCGGATTCCCTTCGATTTTAAAATTGGTAATATTAAAACTTTTTCGTCGTACATAATCTAAAACAATACGCCTTATCGAATCCTTTTCTATAGGAGACATTTCAGGATTGGATAATGTAGTTTTTAATAATATATCAGGGTCTAAGGGGTTATAAAGCGGACTCTTAACGTTTTCTCCATAACTGAAAAATAAGGGAATTCGTACTCTGTTTTTTTTCGGGAAAAACTTCCCCATTTCCAGATTTGTTGCTATATCATAGGAGTAACGATCTTCTAATTGGCGGTCGTTGATTTTATCTTCCAAGCCGCCAAATCCACTTTTACTGGTATGTCCGGATACTGTAAAACTTCCTAAGTCGGCAAGTTTTGTACTTACGCGCATGTTTGATGCCCAGCCTCCATTTTGCCTAAAATCGGTAACCCGCAATTCATTCATCCAAACCAGACCTGATTTGGGTAAGCCATCGTCAGGATTGGGATTGTTTTGTCTTGCAGGATTACGTACACCTATCATTACTGCTTTTATATTACTAAGGTTTGGGTTCCCTACCACTACCACTTTTCGTCCTTTACTGGCAGTAATATCTACCGGATTGTTATTATCATCCAGATATTGAACAAATGGAGTGATTAATTCAACTGTTGAACCGGATTTACGCATTGCATTATTGCGCAATTCTTTTACTAATTGTAAAAGTTCAAGTTCAAAATCAATACGGTTTTCTTTGGGCCAAACTAATAGGCGGTCTGCCTCTGAGGCATTATCATAATTAGAACGATAAGGGGTTAATTTTACCGGAATCTCATACTCATAATAATTTTGCTTAAAGTCAGAGCCTATTCTTATAAAAACAGAGAGTTCGTCATCTTCAAGCACATCATCAATTAAGGCTTCGGCATGTACTTCCATTTGCAGGCGTTTATATTGCCGCACATCAATATTTATATTTTTATAGGCCGCTTTTGAGTCTCCATCATTCAAATCTTGTACACGCATTGAAATTGATTGCTCATTTAATTGCCTTAAATAGGGGTTTGTTGGGTCGGTAACTCTTGATATTCCGGGGGGTAAAACATAGTTTACAGGTACTCTGGAACCATTTTCTTCAATGCTAACTACTGATACATCATAACTTTCATCTTTGGTTTGCGGATAAGTTGTTCCTTCTGTTCCTTGTGTAATGTTATCACGATAAGTTCGCCATTCGCTTCTAACAAGGTCAAGGCGGGCAAAACGTAAAACAATGCTTTCGCTAAAATCACGTAAAAATAAACGCATGAAACGAATAGAGCGGAAATCGGAAATCGGTCCTATTTTTTGTTGTGGTTTATATACCGGAATTTTGAATAAATACCATTTGATAACCGTATCCGGCATATCTTGCCTTGAAACAGTAGCTTCCCTGATATCTGCAATATAGTTTTTACCTACTTCCATATCTTCGGGACGAATACTTACCCTGTATTGAAAATAAGTTTCTTCTTCGTTCAAAGTATTGTCTTGATTTATATCTTCTACATCAGGTAGCAGGGTAGCTGTTGTGGGATATGGCTCAGGCGATTGTTCTGCAGTGGGAGAATTTCCTTCTAAGCCGTTATAGTATTTATATCTATCAAGAATTTTCACATTTTGATTATCGTAATCTGTTCCTCTAAAAAAATGATAATCATCGCTTGAAGGGTCATTTTGTGCTTTCAGGTAGGCTTGGCTTCCTGCACCAAATGTGTTTGAAATTTGCTCTAAATAATCAGCAAAAAAACTTCTTTCTTGTTCGCTGCTTAAACCATCCAAACCTACGTCTTGGAATACTCTGGCAGCAGGGTCATTGTCAAAGGCATTTACTAATGATTGTTGCAATGGAACACGCCCCCAAACCGTTGTATCTACAAGACCTCCATCAGCTGTTACCGGTAATCCGTTTTCAAAGCTTTTACGGGTATCTTTTAAAATATCTTCCGAAATATATCCCAGATTAAAATATAAATCGCCACCCGGGTTGTTTGCTTGTGTTTCTAAAAAAGGGTCCATTAGCCAAAATTCGATAAACTCAATATTTGAAGCTTCAAAATCATTGGTTTGTAGCTGTCGCATAATACCCCCCCAACGCGATTGAGGATTTAGCAAATTACCGTTTTCATCCATACCTGCTGAAATTCCGGGAACACCTGCCACATCATAGTTATAGGGTCCTTTTTCGTTTGGATAAAATGCAATATTTGTAACACTCAAAATAGTCGGATAGCCGGTATAACTTTCTTTATTCGGAAAAATCTCCTTTTCGGGAATTTCTCTTACCAGATTGCTTAATTGATCCTGACGCGTAATATTAGGCGGAGTTGCTCCTGTTGTTCGTAATAAATCAGTATTAATGTTGTACCAAGCTATTTTTGCACGATTAAATCCGTTTTCAAGATTATTTAATAAATCACCTTCGGGAAATAAATCGGGCTGACCGCGCGGGGTACTGGCAATTACCCAGGAGTATTGAGTTTTTAGGTCGATTGATGTTTTAGTACCTTCAAAATCATCTATATATGAATTTCCGTTTTTACCAATGGTTTTTGAATGACCGGGAATTAATTGGGCAAATTCGCCGTTTACTTCAATAGTTGATGTTTCTTTGGTTTCGATAAAGGGTAAAGCATCAATGAGTTTTGTAAGTAAGGGAAATTCAGTGCTGTAATTGCCATCAAATCCCCAAATAGTGTTTGAAATGGGTTCGTCGCCAATGTTTACTTTATTGGTTAAAGGTTTTTCGCTAAGATGTAATAGGGTGCCGCCCAAAGTAAAATTATCAGAAATTATATAGTCTAAATGTGTACCCAATAAGGTTTTACGATTAAAATTCATAAAAGTATTACTCTCTAAACTAATTTGTATGGGTGTGCCGGACTCAAGTAGTCCGTGATTGAGTATATTTACTTTACCAATATTGTAATCAACAATATAATCGGTTCCTTCAATCAATTCAGCACCGTTTGCTGTAACTTTTACAGAACCTTCCGGAACATTTATGGCATTTAATGAAATTTCCGAACCACCGCTTGAGCGATAACTTACTTTCATTAAAAATTTACTTTTTTCGGCATTTTGTTCGGCAATACTTTGGGTTGAATCATAAAGTTCTTCAAATACATAGTCTTCGGCAATGGCATCATCTCCGATTTTTTCTCTTAAATGACTTCCAAAAGGTTCTCTTACCGGAAAAATCAATCGTCCGTTTGATGCATTTATGGTTACTTTATCTATAAAATCAAAAATTCCGTCCGGTTGTGGGTCTAATTGAACATTAACCTGATCTAATCCCATTACTTTAAGTAAAGGAAGGCCTTTTATATTTCCTTTATCAATATAATTTACCGTTGTTCCCGATTTATCATTATTATAATAAATATCCATATAAAAATCTTCGCTATTTATGCGATAAGAACCCACATTGTATATATTTTTCATCATCAAATCCCATGTAGGAATATTCGGAATCATTGCAGGACCTTTTAACATTTTGAGTATTAGTGTAGAGGGAGCATCAATTCCACTGTTTGAGAACTCTCCAACGGTATATACTTTTCCGGAAACGGTATATTCATAAGCTACAGCCAACACTTCATCATCGTTTAAGGGTGTTTTTAATGAAATATAGCCCAACTTACTATTTATTTCGTATTCGGAGGGTGAAAGCAGGCGGGCATTTTCAATTTTAGTATAATCAATAATGGGTGCAAAATTATCGCTTGCAAGCAATGGATTTAAAACTGCCGAAACTTGATTAATATCGCGAATACCTTGATATGTGGTATTCATTTCAGCATATAAATTGTTTAAATCATTATAAGGATATACACCTTGTCCGGTTTGATGAAATAATCCTGTGGCATATATATTATTTTGGTCTTCGGCTAAATCCATAAAGGCAACAATGTTTCGCGAGTTGTCAAAATCTCCGGTTTTGTTGGTTACCCAAACTTCAATACGTGTAATATTTACCCCGGTATTAATAACAGGTAGGTTTGCCAGTGCTTTATCGTAATTATCTTTAAAATATTGCGAAAGGAAAAAGTGCCGGTTACTTTCATAATCAACTGCATTTATTTCAACATCGGTAATTTGAGCACCGCCCTCAATATTAATTACTTTTGATTCCGATTTTTGTTGCGAAAAAATACTGGTTACTCTTAGTTTACCGAATTGCAAAGCCGTTTTTACTCCAAAAAGACTTAAGCTTCCGTTGATTAAGGTGCCTGTAAGCGGTAAAGAAACATTTCCGGCTTCAATGGTTTGTATCAGCTCATCTTCATCGCCTGTATAGGAAATAGTTGTTTGATTTTCAAAGTCAAAATTTGCTTCGGTGTTGTAATTGATGCCTACTTTCATCTTGTCGCCAATATTTCCGGTAACACCCATTTGGATTTTCATGTCAAAATCAAAAGTTATACTGCGTTGAAGTTTTACCGGTAATGTAGGATTTTCAATTTTTGAAATATTAATACCAAAAATTAGTTCGGCAGAACCTTGCGGCTTTATATCAATAACATTTGTGCCGAATATTTTATCAAAACCTTTTATGTTTACATTTA
>JALSLF010000622.1 GCA_026988445.1 Bacteroidales bacterium | reverse complement strand
ATATTTTTGTTGATAAATTGAACGAAATAAATGTAAAAACCGCGCGCAGCTATGCTGTTGAAAGTGTGGATGCAGCCATAGACGCAGCCGAAAAACTCGGATACCCCATTATTGTCCGTGCAGCTTATGCCCTGGGCGGACTTGGAAGCGGTTTTGCATACAATAAAGACGAACTTTTAAAACTTGCAAACAATGCCTTTTCCTATTCCAATCAAGTACTAATCGAAGAGTCCCTTAAAGGTTGGAAAGAAGTTGAATACGAAGTAGTGCGTGATAAATACGACAACTGCATCACCGTTTGTAATATGGAAAACTTCGACCCGCTCGGCATCCATACCGGCGAAAGCATTGTAATAGCCCCATCACAAACCTTAACTAATCGTGAATATCATAAACTTCGTGAATTAGCCATTAAAATAATCCGCCATATTGGAGTAGTAGGTGAATGTAATGTACAATATGCCCTCGATCCTAATTCCGAAGACTACCGTGTAATCGAAGTCAATGCACGCCTCTCGCGTTCCAGTGCCTTGGCATCAAAAGCCACAGGCTACCCCTTAGCCTTTGTAGCAGCTAAATTAGGTTTAGGCTATGGTTTGCACGAATTAAAAAATTCCATAACCAAAACCACATCCGCTTTTTTTGAACCCGCACTCGATTATGTCGTCTGTAAAATTCCGCGTTGGGATTTGAATAAATTTTCCGGCGTTTCAAAACTCATTGGCAGCAGTATGAAAAGTGTCGGCGAAGTAATGGCAATAGGTAAAAACTTTGAAGAAGCCGTACAAAAAGGCTTGCGTATGATAGGGCAGGGAATGCACGGCTTTGTCGGAAATCGTGATTTAAAATTTGAAGATGTAAAAAAAGAACTGCAAAACCCTACCGATATGCGCATTTTTGTAATTGCATCGGCTTTTGCAGAAGGCTTCACCATTGAGCAAATACATGATTTTACTAAAATAGACAAATGGTTTCTCGAAAAACTCAAAAATATTTTCAACATTAAACAACAACTTGAAAACCATAATCAACTCGAAAAACTGCCCGACAAACTTTTACTCGAAGCCAAAAAACGCGGTTTTTCCGATTTCCAAATTGCCCGTTTTGTATTAAAAAGCAAAACCGGAGCTATTGACAACGACCTTTTAAAAGTGCGTCATCACCGTAAAGCACGCAACATTATTCCCTATGTAAAACAAATTGATACAATGGCAGCCGAATATCCGGCACAAACCAATTACCTGTATCTTACCTATTCCGGCAGTACTCACGATATTGATTATGAAAACGATAATAAATCGGTTATCGTACTTGGTTCGGGAGCATACCGTATCGGCAGCAGCGTAGAGTTTGATTGGTGTAGCGTAAACGCCCTCAACACCATCAACAAAAACAATTATCGCTCCGTAATGATAAATTACAATCCCGAAACCGTAAGTACCGATTACGATGTGTGCGACCGTCTATACTTTGATGAGCTGACCCTTGAACGCGTGCTTGATATTCAGGATTTGGAACAAGCTAAAGGCATAGTCGTTTCCGTTGGTGGACAAATTCCCAACAACCTTGCAATGCGTTTAAATAAAGAGCAAGTTCCGATACTCGGAACAGCCCCTGCCGACATTGACCGTGCTGAAAACCGTCATAAGTTTTCCATGTTGCTTGATACATTAAAAATCGACCAGCCAAAATGGAAAGAACTCACCACCATCGACGATATTTATACATTTGTCGATGAGGTTGGGTTTCCCGTGCTCATACGCCCTTCCTATGTGCTTTCCGGTGCTGCAATGAATGTGGTTTCAAACCGCGACGAATTACAACATTTCTTATCCCTTGCAGCTAATGTTTCCAAGCAATACCCTGTGGTAGTAACTGAATTTATAGAGCAAGCCAAAGAAATAGAAATCGATGCCGTAGCCGACCGTGGCGAGCTTGTAACTTATGCTATTTCAGAGCATATAGAGTTTGCCGGAGTACATTCGGGCGATGCCACCTTGGTATTTCCGCCCCAAAAAATCTATTTCGAGACCGTTCGTCGCATAAAACGAATTGCAAAAGAATTGGCCAAAGGCTTAAATATCACCGGTCCCTTCAATATGCAATTTCTTGCAAAAGACAATCAAGTAAAAGTTATCGAATGTAATTTGCGTGCATCACGTAGTTTTCCTTTTGTGTCCAAAGTGCTAAAAAGCAACCTGATAGAACTTGCAACCCAAATCATGCTTAACGAAAAATACGAAAAGCCTTCAAAATCCATATTCGAGCTTGACCACATTGGTGTAAAAGCCTCGCAATTCTCATTTTCGCGACTGCAAAAAGCCGACCCCGTACTTGGTGTCGATATGTCTTCAACCGGCGAAGTAGGCTGCATTGGCGACGATTACTACGAAGCCATTCTAAAAGCTATGCTTTCCGTAGGTTACACTATACCTGAAAAAAACATACTCATTTCATCAGGACCCATCCGTTCAAAATTAGAGTTGCTCAACAGCAGCCGTATGTTGGTTGAGCGTGGCTACAATCTCTACGCCACCAAAGGCACCCATGAGTTTCTCAAAGGCAACGGAATCCCAAGCACCATGCTGCATTGGCCCGATGAAAGCAAAACGCCCAACGTGCTCGATTACCTCAAAAACGGATTGATAGATTTAGTCATAAACATACCTAAAAATCTGACATCCGGTGAGTTAGCCAACGATTACACCATACGTCGCAGCGCCATCGACTACAACATTCCGCTCATCACCAATGCCCGTTTGGCAAGCGCCTTTATTTATTCCATTTGTAAGCACAGCAAACAAACATTAAGCATAAAAAGCTGGAACGAGTATTTTGATGAATGAGCGAACACCAAAATTGAGCCATTATATATAAAAAGAAGCGCCAATCCGTTAAACTCAGCAGATTGGCGTTTCTTAAAGAAGATAAGCACTCAATTTAGATTTTATCTTCATGTATTTACATATCCGGTTCATTCACTCTTTTCATCATCCACAATTCAATCATCCGCAATTCAATCATCCGCAATTCAATCATTCTCTCATCCGCCGGTAGTCGGACAAGTTTCACTCATTTCTTCTTGGGCGGCGAACGGGCTTTCCGCTCATAGTCCCGATGATGAAAAATAACAAAACCATAAAGGGCAAAGGAGCTTCCGCTTGTCGCTCTTTCCCCTTTGGTTTTGTATATTTTTCACTATCGGGAGCTATCCGCTTCAATCCCTGCCGCAAACACACATCAAGCAGCTTGCAACTTCTAAACCTGTCATCCTGCGCCGGCACCAAACCTGTCAGCGTGCTTTAGCACCTAAACCTGTCAGTGTGCGTAAGCACCTGACAGTGTTTATACCGATAGCCCGGATATTTTTTTTGCATCAATACTCAACAACTTTTTTTTTTACATCAATACCTCACAGCGTTTTTTCTCTTCAAACTCTCCAAAAGCTTCCAACTAAAAAGACTTTGACAGGACCTTCGCACACTGTCAAGTCATAAAATCCCTGATAGAGTTTAAAAATCCCGACGAGCATAAAAAATCATTCGCGGTAGGCAAACTTAGTGTCCTTCATGCTTAAAGACAAAAACATCGATGATGTTTAAAATATGTTCGACTATCGATATTAACCCTATTTGTATTTTTCCGGTAAAATAGTGGTAGAAACATAAAAAAACAGTTGTTGGTATATTAACTGGTTTATATTGAGGTTGTTGTATGTTGTGGTGTTTTTGCAACTCACTTGTTCTGGATGTTATAGAATATATAATTCTCGTCAAAAGCAAAGTGATTTTAATGTAAAGTTTTATGTTGCTAATGTAAATTATTTATTCGTTTCAGTATTATTATATATGTTTGCTATCACCTACCTGTGTATGAGAAAATAGCGGATTCCGAAAAGCTTACGAGTAGGATAAATTTAATTTTTATACCATGAAACATGTATTTATTAAACTTTTTTTATTCATATTTGTTTTTAGTTTTGTATTAAGCTCGTGCGATAAAAAGGATAATGAAGATATTGAAAAAAAACAGGAAATTGTTTTTGGAGATAAATCTTTTGATTTGTCATGGGGGCTTTTAGAATATTTTGGTAAATTAGAACCAAATGATGAAGCATACAATTTTGATTTAATGCTTTTTTCATCAGGCTTGGAATATGTTGATAGTACCGAAGAAATTTCAGGAAAAGGTTCCGGTATTTATTTTGAAATGTTTTCAGAATCTGCAACAGAACTTGTGCCCGGAACATATAATTTAGATACTACAAGTATTAACATGAAACCTTTTACTTTTGATTTTTCAGGACTTTCATATAATTATGATTCAGCAACAGAAGATAGCGAAATCGAGCTTGAACTAAAATCCGGCTCAGTAAAAATTGAAAAATCTGGCGATGAATATGAAATTACCATTGAAGCTATGGGTGAAAGTGGTGAAAAAATCACAGGATATTATAAAGGTACTTTAAAATATAATGATTTTAGTAAGAAAAAAACTTATCCTTTAAAAAAGAAAGTCTTAAAATAATGAATAAATTGATTGCTCATTTATTTTATCAGTGCGATGTTTTTTTGTAAAAAGCTGATATGAATAGAATTCAATAGCCCCGACTTTGGAAGTCGGGGAATTTTAAATAATACCCTAAATCCGCAACTATATTCTACCCGAAAATCAAAATCACATCTGTCAATTGTCGGGTAAATTTATCACACACCTTTGGTGCTTCGTTGTTTTTTGAAACAAGATACCTATCCCAAAGGGATAGGCTTATATATTTCACACCTTTGGTGCTAAGAAACCACTTTTGATTTTTTGTAGTTTAAATTTCAATTTCGTTTAGTTAACTGCATTTATTAATATGCTGTACATTAATCTGTTATGTTTGTTACATTAATATTTTCTGTACCCTAATTAATATAATTATATATTTTATTTATATACTAAACAGGCTGAAAGCCAAATTTATACTAACCTAATGGCAACGCCTTGGGATCATTATACATTACGCAAATAGCAACCTGAAAGGCTAAGTTAAATTGTACTTACAGTGCGCATATAATTTATATTTTCATACTTACCCCAAGGCGTTGTCATTAATTAAGGCTTTCAGCCTTAAAAAATTAAGGTGGCGATTATTAATTGCTATTTTTTGAAGATTGTTAATTACAAAAATTTGACAATATAAAAGATTATATTTTCAAGTAATTACGAATATTAATTTTAAAAACAGCAGCACCAAAGGTGCGAAATATGATAACATTGGGTACAGCCCAATGACTTCTAATAAGAATAAAAATAAGCACCAACGGTGCGAAATAAAATAAGTTTAAATCCGCAACTATATTCTACCCGAAAATTAAAATCACATTTGTCAATTGTCGGTAAATTTATCACGCACCTTTGGTGCTTCTTTGTTTTTTGAAACAAGATACCTATCCCAAAGGGATAGGCTTATATATTTCGCACCTTTGGTGCTATTAATTAAAAAAAATATATTCGTAATTTAGCAACAAAGGTGCGATATATTACAGCATTGGGCAAAGCCCAATGACTTCTTATAAGAATAAAAATAAGCACCAAAGGTGCGAAATAAAATAAGTTTAAATCCGCAACTATATTCTACTCAAAAATCAAAATGACATTTGTCAATTATCGGGTAAATTTATCACGCACCTTTGGTGCTTCGTTGTTTTTTGAAATATGCCTATCCCAAAGGGATAAGCTAATATATTGCATATCTTTGGTGCTAAGCAACCACTTTTGATTTTTTATTGTTCAAACTTTCGACGAATATTGATTTTAAAAACCGATTCTCCTGATATTTTATCTGCTTTTTTAATTTTTTAAACTTTTCTCAAATCATTTTTATTACTTTGCAAAAAAAATACAACATGCAAAAAATAATTATAAAAAAAGGCAGAGA
>JALSLF010000621.1 GCA_026988445.1 Bacteroidales bacterium | reverse complement strand
TTTTCCGTTTGAATAATATTTTTTTCTGAAATCAACTTTTCGTTTTTCAGTCTTAGGTTCTATATACAATTCTCCGTTTACGTATCGTTCTGATTTTAAGAGTTTTCCTTTTTGATCGTATTCTTTTACATAACCGTGTAGATAGCCGTTTTTGTAATAACTTTCTTTTTTGAGTTTTCCGTTTGGGTAAAATTCTTTCCACGTTCCGTTTTTCTTGCCGTCTTTGGTATATCTGTTAATACGTTCTTTTCCCACCATAATATCGTGGCGGTATTTATATAAGGTAATAATTCTTCCGTTTTCATCATATTCAATGCCATCACCGTGTTTTTGATTATCTACATAGTTTATTTTTTGATGAATTTTTCCGTTATCGTAATAGTATTCTGATTCGCCTTGCCGTAAATCATTCACATACAGCTCTTTTGATTTTATTATATTTCGATCAACCGAATCTTTAATCAATTTATATACAATATAATAACCATTTTTTTTCCCGTTTCGATAATTAATTTTTTTGGTGATGTTTCCTTTTTCATCGTAAAAAACCCAAGTACTATCCAGCTCCCAATTTTTACGTAATCCTTCGGATTTTAATTGTCCGTTTACATAATAAGTTTTCCAATAACCGTCCGGTTTTCCGTTGCGCATCATTCCTTCGCTTGAAATTTGACCGTTACCGTAATAAAACTTATTATATCCGTTGGGATTTACTTTATTGGCTTGTCCTGATATTTGTCCGGATAAAACAAATAAGATAAAAAATAGTATCGGAAAATATATTTTGTTCATTATTTTTATTTTTACAAACATTAGATACAATATTAGCAAATAAATTTATATTTTAGATACAAATTTTCAAACATTTAATTTAATAAAACGGATATTCATGAAATATTTACTAATTATTTTAACAACAGGATTATTTATTTTTAATGCTTGTAATGAAGCACAAATCAATCGTACAAAATTTGATGAGCGAGCAAGTAATAATATTTTAATAGGATATGTCAATCGTGAAGGTTTAAAAATGGAACCTTTTCACGAATGGTTTACGCCAGGATATCGTAATTATCAAGTAAACGATAGTATTTTAAGTTTAATTGATAAAAATGATTTTCGTAAAAATGTCAAAATTACTGTTGTTTTAGGAACCTGGTGTAGTGATAGCCGCCGTGAGGTACCGCGTTTTTATAAAATATTAGACCATTTGGAGTACGATACCAAACAAATGTCGGTTCTTTGCGTAGATACAGATAAACAAGCACCAAAAACCAATGCCGGTGAGTTGAATATTACACGTATCCCGCTATTTATTTTTTATAGAGACAATACGGAAATAGGAAGGATAATTGAAAGTCCGAAAGAGAGTTTGGAAGCGGATATGTTAAAAATTTTACGTGATAAGTAGATTAATGGGAGTGAGCTGATGACTTTAAGTCATCTGCTCACTTTAGTCGCTTTTTAAATTTATTTAACATTCTTTAAGCTTTTTTAAAGAATTTTAACAACTCTTTAATGTATTTTTGTATCGTGTTAAAAGAGCAAGTTTTGGACTTTAACTTATATTAGAGTTGAAAAACAAAAAGCCGGACTGACTAAACAAGTCCGGCTTTAATTTTTAAAATTTAACGACTATTTGTTCAGTAATATCCAAACATTAAGTGTAGGGTCAATTTCATGTAAATTTTCGATTTCAGCACCTGCAGCTTGTAAATCATTAAAAGAACCAATAGAAACTCGATATAAGCCATTGGCTTTTGGAAGCACTTTTGCTGAAAAACCTTTGTTTTTTAACTGATTTCTATAACGTTTTGCATTTTGCATACTTTTAAAGCTTCCTGCAATTATTTCAATATTTACTCCTTGGCTAACTTGTTCGCCGGCAGATACAGTTTCATTAGTTTGCCCGTTAATTACCGTATAGTTTTCTAATATCTTTTGAGTTTCATTTTCATTACTTATCGTTGAATCCAAATTATCAATTTCTGCAATTTGGTTTGTATCCTTATTATCAATTTCATTTGTGTTTACTTCGGTTTTATCATTTTCTTCACCTGAAAGTAAACCACTCACATACTCCGAACCGGAATTAAATTTTTCTTTAACTAAATCAAAATTTAATGCAGCAAGAACACCAATTATAATTATAGGAACAAGAATTAAAAGCGTTAGCATAAGCTTTTTAAAAGCTTTTTCACTTTTTTCTTTTTCCTCTTTTGTCATTACTTTTTTAGGGGTCGATTTCGTTTTTTTTACGGGTTTCTTCTTTTCCGGTACTTTATTTTCTACTGTTTTTTCTTCTTTTTTAACCGTTTCTTTCTTTTTAGGCGGTTCTTTTCTTATCGGTTGTTTTCTTACATCAAGTTTTTCTTCCTGCTTTTCAACGGTTATTACAGGAAGTCCATACATATCCGGAAAAATTCCTTGTGCAATTTTTGCTATAAATATTTTTGTTCCTTTATCCAATTTAATAAAGCCGATACCGGCTAAATGAATACTTTTTCCTTCTTTTAACTCATTTTCCCATACTTTAACTTGTTCTGCAATTTTTTTTGTAGCTTCTTCTTCTGAGATACCTTCTTTAGCAGCAATATATTTACTTAAAGTTCCACTATCAATTTTTAACGAAGGATCAAATTTCAGTGTTACATGCGGGGGTTTTATTTCTCCTGAATCTTCATCAATTTCAGCAGATTGAAGTACTTTTTCAAAAGCACCAAAATCTTTTATAATAATACTATCCTTTTCAATTAGGAGTTCTTTTATGTATTGGTCAAGCTTCATTTGTTAATTATTTTATTGTCAAATGTTCAATAGAACCAGCTGTTTCTGAATGTATTT
>JALSLF010000620.1 GCA_026988445.1 Bacteroidales bacterium | reverse complement strand
TGAAATATTGAATCTATTGTTTAAAGCCGTTCAATTTAGGCAATACCGGGAGTTAATCATCAATACTTCCCCATATAAGTTTTTTGCCAAATCCTAAAGTATTATGCGTCATTTTGATAAATCTTGGTTTTATAACCCATAGTGTGGTTTTCATCAAGGCTGCATAAGGAAAAGCCTTTAGATATGCTTTTTTTGCTTTTTTTAGTAATTCAGCTTCAGGGCGATACATTTTTCCGGTAAGTTGAATACCTTGAATTTTACCAACTGTTTTAGTTTCCAAAACAATAGATGCAGCAACATCATCATTTTTAGTAGCATCTTGAGCATGTTTTGTTTCTGCATCCGAAGTAAATACAAAAATATTTTCATCGGGAATATAGGTATAAAAACAATTGGCACAATAGGCTTTGTTGTTTTTTGAAGTTGCTAATGTTAATACATGATGCTCCTTTATAAAATCCACAATGCGTTTATCCGGCTTTTCCATAAACTATAATTTTTAAAGCCCAAAATTAAATATAAAATTGATTTATAAACGATACTTATAATAAAAACACTTAATTTTGTGTTTATACATCGGTAACTTTTAACAATAAAATCGAATATAATGAAACATCCATCAGCTGGCGGACACAGGGAATGATTATTTAAGCTGATAAAATAAGCATAAACCTATATGTTAGTGGATACAGGCTATGAGACCATAAAAATTAATAAAATAATAAACTCATGAAAACCTTTTTACTTAATTTAATTTTGATAATTCCCTTAATGTTATCTGCACAAAATCAGGCAGGAACTAATTATGATCAAAAATATTTACGTTTAGAATTTGAAGTAGATCCGGCTGTTAAATATATAAAGGGCTGTGTTACTTTTTATTATGAAATAATAAACCCTACTGATACATTAAGCTTTGATATGGGTACAGGGATTAATGTCGATTCAATTCTTTATAAAGGCAATAAATTGCAAAGTACAAAAACAAGTAATGTTTTAACTGTGCAACTTCCTAATCAATTAAGTTCCGGAACAGATGATTCATTAAGCATTTATTATCAGGGTGTTCCTCAAAGTGACGGCTTTGGTTCCTTTACTGTTTCAACACATAATAATGTTCCTGTAATGTGGACCTTATCAGAGCCATACGGAGCCCAAGATTGGTGGCCTTGCAAACAAAGCCTTGACGATAAACCGGATTCAATCGATGTTTATATAACACATCCAAAAGAATATAAAGCTGCTTCAAACGGTTTGTTAATTTCTGAAACGCTTATTGGTGATAATTTGGTAACTCACTGGAAACATCGGCATGCAATAGCAGCTTATTTAATTGCGATAGCGGTAACTAATTATGAAACTTATTCGCACTTTGCTCATCTTGAAAGTGGCGATTCGGTAGAAATATTAAATTATATTTATCCTGAGAGTGTTAGTTATATCAAAAATCAAACCTCTGTAACGCCGGAAATTTTGGAATTTTTCAGTAAAAAATTTATTGATTATCCGTTTAAAAATGAAAAATACGGTCATGCTCAATTTGGATGGGGTGGGGGAATGGAACATCAAACCATGAGTTTTATGGGGAGTTTTGGCTATTCTATTATTGCTCATGAATTAGCGCATCAGTGGTTTGGTGATTATATCACTTGTGCAAGCTGGCATGATATCTGGCTTAATGAAGGCTTTGCCTCTTACTGCGAAGGTTTATGTTACGAAAATGGCTTAGGTGATAAAAACTGGAAATCATGGTTGGCTGATGAAATTAATTATGTAACTTCTTTACTCGATGGTTCTGTATATGTCGAAGATATTAGTGATGAAAACCGTATTTTTGATGGAAGACTTAGTTATGCTAAAGGTGCAATGGTTTTACATCTTATTCGCGGGCAAATTGGCGATGATGCTTTTTTTACCGGAATAAGAAATTATCTGAATGACCCCAAATTGCAGCATGCATACGCTACAACAAATGACCTACGTGCACATTTTGAGCAAACCAGCGGTAAAGACCTTAAAGAATTGTTTAACGACTGGGTTTACGGACAAGGCTATCCTACTTATACCTTAAGTTGGAGACAAAATAATGATAATTCTTTTTATTTGATAGTTGAACAGAAACAGTCTCATTCATCTGTTGATTTTTTTGAACTGAACATACCGGTTCAATTATCCGGCGATGGTAAAGACACAATTGTATATTTTAATAATACTGAAAACAATCAAGAGTTTGTTTTAAATATTGATTTCAATGTAGAAAAAGTAACTTTTGACCCTGACTTATGGATAATAAGTCGTCCGGCGCAAATTGTACTTTATCAAAAAGTACTTGAAAGCGAGAAAGTGTTATTGGCACCCAATCCGGTTACCGATAAATTATTTGTGCGGACGAACCTTCCGGATACAACAGTTGATGTACAAATTTTTGATATTAACGGGAAAAAAGTAAAAGAATTTAATAATATAGAAAACCCTCATAAGTTTAAACTTGACTTAAAAGAATTACAACAGGGAATATTTTTTATTATGATTAATGCAAAATCAGATAAAATTGTGCAAAAGTTTATGAAAGATTAGAAACGTGATAAAAAACAGCACTATTTTAATTAAAAAGCACAAAAATATTTGATAGTTTTCAAAAAAGATTTACCTTTGCAGTCGCAAAACAAAAAACTAATAGTTCTAAACATATAAAGATATATTGCGGGGTAGAGCAGTTGGTAGCTCGTCGGGCTCATATCCGCCGGCTGGCGGACGCAGGTTCAAGTCTCTATACCCGATAAAAAAGTTCAAAAAATAATAAAGATATATTGCGGGGTAGAGCAGTTGGTAGCTCGTCGGGCTCATAACCCGGAGGTCGCAGGTTCAAGTCCTGTCCCCGCTACTAAAGAAAGGGCTTCTATTCGCCGGCTGGCGGACGCAAGTATAGTCCTATTTCTACTACTTAAAAGCCCCAATTTGGGGCTTTTTTAATTTTAAGAATTA
>JALSLF010000619.1 GCA_026988445.1 Bacteroidales bacterium | reverse complement strand
GTTTAATATTGCTTATTATATATTTAGTAACTAGTTTAATCTTTTGCAGATTACCGGTTTCTAAACTTCAAATCGTCCTTTAGGACATTTGAACGTTTAAGATTTGCTAATAGTTAAAACTTATCCGACAACCGGCGGACAAGTATATAAAAAATAGCCAAAAGCAAAGAAAAGCGTTTTTGTGCTACAAATAGTAAAAAAAATAATTTATCGTTGGCAAACACGTTTTCTAAAATCTAAAATCTAAAATCTAAAATTAATATGGATATATTAAAATTTGCAGCTATTGACATAGGTACCAACGCGATGCGTTTACTTTTTGCCAATGTTATTGAAGATAACGGAGAAACATGGTTTAAAAAAGCTGCATTGTTCCGAATGCCCATTCGTTTGGGTGAAGATGTTTTTGAGTACGGTAAAATTAAAAAAAAGCGTGCACGCAATTTAATCAGGATTATACGCGCTTTTGATTTATTAATGAAATCGAACGATGTAGTACGCTACCGTGCTTGTGCAACATCTGCTATGCGTGAAGCTGAAAACGGAGAAAAATTGATTAATTTAATTTATAAAGAAACCGGTATCCGAATTGAATTGATTACAGGACAAGAAGAAGCAGAAATTATTCGCCAAACACAAATTAAAAAACTACTTTCTAAAGATAAGAATTGGCTGTATGTTGATGTTGGTGGTGGTAGTACTGAAATCACTTATTTTTTAAATCAGAAAGCTGTAAAAGCTCGCTCCTTTAAGTTAGGAACCTTGCGTATATTAAAAAATAAAGTACCTAAAGGCGAATGGGAAGCAATGGAGGAATGGCTTACCGAAATTAAAGACGATAATGAAGATTTAAAAGTAATTGGTTCCGGCGGAAACATTAACAAAATTTATAAATTCTCACAGAAACCTGAGGGCAAGGGGTTGTACTTTAATGAATTAAAGCAAATTTACAAAGAAATTAAATCATACTCTTTTGAGGATAGAATGAAAATCTTGGGTTTCAATCCCGATAGGGCGGATGTTATTATTCCCGCATCGGAATTATTTATTAAAGTGATGAAAAAAAGCGGTGCAGGGATAATCTATGTTCCTAAAATTGGTTTGGCGGATGGAATTGTTCGCTTGGAATACAAAAAGTTTAAAGAAGGCTTAAAAAAATAGCCCTATTTGTAATTATTCTAAATAAGTGCTTTGTTTTCATAATTATTTCTCTAATTTTGCAGCCTTTTATATCAAAAAATGAACAAAGAAAATAAAACAGTTGCATTTCAGACCTTAGGTTGCAAATTAAATTTTTCGGAAACATCAACCATTGCACGTGATTTTACCGAAAAAGCATATCAACGTGTGCGGTTTAATGAAAAAGCCGATGTTTATGTAATAAATACTTGTACGGTTACCGAACAAGCAGATAAAAAATGCCGCCAGGCTGTAAAAAAAATTATACGCCAAAATCCGGAGGCTATTGTAGCAGTAGTAGGCTGTTATGCTCAGTTAAAACCCGATGAGGTTTCAAATATTCCGGGTGTAGATATTGTGCTGGGTGCTAACGAAAAACAAAAACTTTTCAACTTTATTGAACAATATGAAAAAGAAAATAAACCCATTTATCATTCTTGTGAGATTAACGATTTAGAAACTTTTGATGCAGCTTATTCATCAGGTGATAGAACACGTTCTTTCTTGAAAGTGCAAGACGGCTGCGATTATCCTTGTACTTATTGCACCATTCCTAAGGCTCGCGGGAAAAGTAGAAATCAAAATATTGATAAAACTGTTGCTCAAGCAAAAGAAATTGCTGAAAAAGGCTACAAAGAAATCATTTTAACAGGGGTTAATATTGGTGATTTTGGAAAATCTACAGGCGAAAACTTTTATGGATTAATACAAGCTTTAGATAGGGTAGGGGGGATTGAGCGTTATCGAATTTCATCCATTGAGCCGAATTTGTTAAGTGATGAAATTATTGAATTTACTGCAAAATCTGATAAATTTTTACCGCATTTTCATATTCCACTTCAAAGTGGTTCTAACGAGATATTGAAAAAAATGAAAAGGCGCTATAATCGTGAGCGATTTGCCGATAGAATCTATAAAATTAAAGAACTAATTCCGGATGCTTTTATTGGTGTCGATGTAATTGTTGGTTTTCCGGGCGAAACCGATGAATTGTTTCAAGAAACTTACAACTTTCTTAATCGTTTAGATGTTTCTTTCTTACACGTTTTTTCTTATTCAGTACGTCCCGGCACGGAAAGTGAGCAAATGGACGGAAAAAATGACACCAAAACTATTGCTAAGCGTAGTAAAATTCTACATCAATTATCTTCACAAAAACACCGTGCTTTTTATCAAAATTATATAGGTACTACGCATAAAGTGCTTTTTGAAGCAAAAAATAATCAGGGGAAAATGCATGGTTTTACTGAAAATTATTTGAAAGTAGAAATTAATTATGAGGAAAGCCTGATTAATAAAATTGTTAATGTTCAACTTACCGGACTAATTGAAGCGGAATTGTTTTCAGGGAAACTTTTGTTGTAAAATTTATCATTATCTTTGTAGGAAATAAACTTGCAAAAGGTGAAAGTACTTATTGTAGAAGATGAAATAAATCTGGCAGATGCTATTGTGAGCTATCTGAAAACCGATGGTCATGTTTGTGAGCAAGTAAATGATTATCGCTCAGCAGAAGAAAAAATCAGTATATACGAATATGATTGTGCACTAATTGATATTAATCTGCCCGACGGAAATGGTTTAAATATTATTAAACAATTAAAAGAAAAACAAAAAGCAACCGGAATTATAATCATATCCGCCCGTGAAACTGTGGACGACCGTATTAAAGGACTGGAAACCGGCGCCGATGATTATTTGGTAAAACCTTTTGATTTGGCAGAGCTCAATGCACGTATTAAATCTTTAATCCGAAGGATTAATTTTAAAGGCAATAATGTAATTGAAGCCGGTGATATTCGTATTTTTCCGGATGATTTAAAAGTTTTAATCAATGGCGATTCGCCGGATTTAACAAAAAAAGAATACGATTTATTGCTGTTTTTTGTTTCTAATAAAAACCGTGTGCTTACCAAAGAAACCATTGCCGAACATCTTTGGGGCGATTATATTGATACCGTAGATTCTTTTGACTTTGTGTATGCACATATTAAAAATTTAAGAAAAAAATTACAAGAAAAAGGCATTAAAAACCCGATTAAAACGGTTTATGGTTTGGGATATAAATTTCAAATATAGATTTGAAACTGCTTTTTTCTTGTATTTGCTTTATTATTAGTTGATTAACGTTTGTTTTTCCTGAAATCCAATGGTGTT
>JALSLF010000618.1 GCA_026988445.1 Bacteroidales bacterium | reverse complement strand
TAAAGTGAATAGCGAACTTATCGGGCAGATGCATAAATTTTCTTTTGATTTGGCACAAAGCAATCTAAGTTTATATAATACGGTAATTATTTCGGGCGGCTTAGTTGAACTACATCCTTCAACAAGTATTATAGAGCCGGTAGTTCAATTCAAAGACACTTTAATTTATGATAACATTCAAAAAAGATATATTCCTTACAGGGAGTTGTCCTTTTATACTGCGGATAAAGAAAAACAGTTGTATCATGTACATTTTTATAAATCGCTTATTGAGTCGGATTTTTTGATTGAAAAAGTTGCAATGATTGTTACATTGATGGTGGTTGTTTTTTTGTTAGCCGTTTATTTTTTATACCGCTATTTCTTTAGGCAAATTTGGTCTGATTTCTTTATTACCATTGAAAAAATTGAACAATTTGATATTTCATCACCGGAAAAAATTGATTTTCCCGAGTCGATGATTATTGAATTTAATCGCTTAAATGATGTGCTAAAAAGCATGACTGAGCGAATACTAAATGATTATAAAGGTTTAAAAGAATTTACCGCTAATTTAAGTCACGAAATTCAAACTCCGCTTGCCGTAATTAAATCAAAAAATGAACTTATTTTACAAAATGAGCAAGCTCCTGAAAATTTATTAAAACTATCCGTAGATATTCAATCGCAAATTAGTCGTTTATCACGTTTGATTAAAGCGATTAGTTTGTTGGCAAAGATTGATAATCGCCAATTTACCAATGAGCAAGAAGTGAATTTAACGCAAATAATTAAACATATCCTTGATGGATTTCAGGATATTCTTGAATTAAAATCAATAAAATTAAATACAGAATATCATTCAGAACCCGCTTTGTTGATGAATCAGGAATTGGCAGAGCTAATGTTGTTGAACTTAATAAAAAATGCGGTTAATCATAATATCCTTAACGGAAAACTTGATATTGAGCTTAGTAAAGATAAATTATTAATTCAAAATACGGGTAGTCCCATCACCTCAAATCCTGAAAAGTTTTTTGCCCGTTTTGTAAAAGCCAAGCCGGATAGTGAGTCCTTGGGTATAGGTTTGTCGCTTGTAAAAAAAATATGTGATTTGTATGGTTTTCAAATTCAATACAAATATCAAAATCAATTACATCAAATTGAAATTTGCTTTTAAGCTAAATTGATTTCCGACCCTAAAAATACTTTTTTATGTTCACTGACATATCTTTCATGCCTAAAAATTCAGAATCTATTCAGAATTGCAGACTAAATTTGTCAATAAAAATAAGAAGATATGATTGGACTTGTTGGAATAAGCTATAAATCAGCACCTGTTGAAATTAGGGAACAATTTACTTTCCTAAAGGAAGATATTCTTGAATTTTCAGATTTGCTAAAAAATGATGATGATTTTAAATCACTCGTTATTATTTCAACATGCAATCGCACGGAAATATATTTTTACTCGCAAAATACAGACGATAGTAAAGGCTTTGATAATATTTTTAATGCCCTTGCAAAAAATAAAGCTTATACAAACAATCAAAAGGATTATTTTTACACTAAATCAGGAAAACAGGCTGTTGAACATCTGTTTAAAGTTGCATCGGGAATTGATTCCTTAATTATCGGCGAAGACCAAATTATCGGACAAGTTAAAAGTTCGTTTGGGCAGGCACAAGAATTAGGAATAAGCGATGGAATTATTAATCGTTTGTTTACCAAAGCTTTTGAAGCCGGTAAAAAAGTACGCAGCGAAACGGAAATCAATAAAGGTTCAGGCTCGGTAAGTAGTGCAGCAGTTGATTTATGCAATAAATATTACCCAGATTTATCCAAAGCAAGTGTTTTGGTAATAGGTGCCGGACAAACGGGACAATTGGTTTTAACCAGTTTAAGCAAAAAAAATATGGGACAATTATTTATTGCCAACCGTACATTATCCAAAGCAGAAGAATTGGCAGAACGCTATTCAGGCAAAGCTTTATCTTTAGATAAAATTCCCGATACTTTGCAACAAAGTGATATTGTAATTGTAGCAACCGATGCAAAAAAATATTTGATTGAAGCTGAAATGATTAAAATTCCGGTTTTGGAAAACAAAAAACAATTATTTATCGATTTATCTGTCCCGAGAAATATTGATGAGCAAATTGGAGTTTTGGAAAATAAAAAATTATTTGCCGTAGATGATTTAAGTGAAATTGTACAAGAAACCACACGCCGCAGAACGAATGAAATTACAAAAGCCGAAACAATCATTAACGAAATAGCCGAAGAATATATGGAATGGCTGGTAATGCGTGGTTTATCACCTGTTTTCAGCAAAATTAAGGAAAATTTAAGGCAAATACACGAGGATGAAATTCAAGGTTTTGCAAAAGCTAATAAGATTGAGAACAAGGAGTTGTTAGAAAATTATGGCAAACATATTTCGGATAAATACTCGCGTATTTTTATTAAAAATTTACGAAAAGTATTTAAAAACGGACAAAAAAAAGAGTATATGGAAGCCATAAATGAGCTTTTTGAATTTTAA
>JALSLF010000617.1 GCA_026988445.1 Bacteroidales bacterium | reverse complement strand
CCATTTGGTAAGACTTTCGGGAATGGTAAATTCGATGATAATTTCTCCTTCGGCATTGGTACGCAAATGCGGATAAAAGAAAGCGGTTTCGTTAAAATTACTACGTAATTTAACATCGGAAAAGTCTTGTCCGATAAGATTTGTATCTGTGTCAGTTTCTATTTCAGAAACAGGGCTTTCCGGCAAGGCTTCCTCTTCCATACTTTTATTAAGCATAGGTGCATTGGCTTTTTTGGTTTTATGTTCTTTGCGCTTGCTTCTTTTAACACCTGAAACAAGCATTTCGTCTAATTCCCCTCCGGATGCGTACATATAGTTGTACGAATAATAGCTAAAACCAAACCAGTTAAATTTATCGTAATAAAGTGCAGGAATATACTTTGTTTGGTCTAAATGTTTTTTTAGTTGCGATGAATTGTTTTGTCCAAATCTTCCGGTACTCCAATCTCGTTCGGTATAATACGAATTATAAACATTGAAATACCAAGCGTTCTTTTTGAATTGGTCTAAGGAAGCATCGTAAAGCGTAGCCAGCATTTCGGCTGCAACTTTTTCGCCTTTGTAACCGGATATTTTGATGCGCCATTGTTCTTTTTCGCCGGGTTGCAGTTTATCGCGGAAAGTTTCAAAGCTGATATCTAAGTTCTTGTTTGAATAAGGCACATATACAAGGCTTGTATGCTCATAATAGCGGTTGTTTTTTATAAAAACAAAATGTACGGAAAAGTTTCCGCGATGTTTTTCTTCAACCGGTATTTTGATAAGTTTTTGTTCATTATTGATGTTTAGATATTGGGTGGAAACAATTTTGCCTTTATGCTCAATTTGATAAATCAGACGTAGATTTTTATCGGAAGAGCCAATCATAAATTCGGCGGTTTCGCCCGGCTCGCAAAAGTTATTAATTGCCGTGAAAAAATCCGGAGTTTTATATGCCGGCTTTTTGGCTTTTTGCGAGTACACTTTAAAGAAGTGCTTATTACTTACCGGATTACCAAAAGCATCTTTTGAAGTAATTTCGGCTACATACATTCCTTCTTTAAAATTTTTAACGATAGAAAAATCGAGTTTCCGGCTTTCGCCCGTGTTAAAACGGGAGCTGAAAACTTCTTTTTCTTTTTCGAGATTAGTGATATTGGCTTCATCTGCATATTCGTGTCCGGGATATAATTTATACCATTCTTTTTGGGTATAAAGATGTTTATCGGGCTGTTTCCAATCGCGTTTTACAAATACTTGTGCAAAATCTTTGAGTTTGTAAATTTTAATCTCGCCTTGGGCATTTACCGGCTCGTTATTCAAATTATAAGTACCGATTGTAATGTATTTTTCATTATCATCTTCATAAATTTCATCATCTTTATTGATTAATTCGTGAATAGGCAAACTCACTTGCAAAGCCCGGTATCCTACACTGATAGCGGATTGTGTGCTTTGTGTTTCGCCATTAATATCGGTAACATCTACTTTTATGAAATAATTAAAGGATAAAAATTCATTTTCTTGGTAAGCTAAATCGGGCAAAGCTTTAAAATTTATCATAAATTTTCCGTTATCGCCTGTCAAAGTTTCGCCATGTGCAATTTCAACGGGTGTTTCTTTGATGTACCACGACCACCAACCACGCCATTTGGGTGTGCGCGTAATGCGGTAAGTAACTTTTGCATCGCTAAGTGCAGCACCTGAGTATGAAACGGCTTTCCCTTGAACTTTAACATCATCGTTTAATAGATAATTGCCTTTAAAAGGAAGCATTTCCACTTCAAACTTAGGACGTTTGTATTCTTCTACCGTGATGTTAATACTGCCTGATTTACTCTGAATATGAAAAGTGCCGTTTCGCAAACCGGTGGGGATATCAAATGTACCGCTAAAAGTACCGTACTCGTTGGTTGTGAGTTCTAATTCTGCAAGTTTTTGGTAATTCGCATCCAGAAATTTGACCGTTTCCGGGTGATTAGCAAGAATTTCAGGGTTTTTACCGTCCGTTTTTATTGAAATTCCTTTAAAATAAACGGTTTGTCCGGGTCGGTAAATGGCTCTATCCGTAAAATAAGAGGTTCTGATTATAATTTCTTGACTGTGATTATTTTTGCTTATATATGAACTGTTTTCAGAACTCAAAAAATCATTTCCCAGCTTAAAATCAACAAAATAATTATCACTTTTAGGGCTTACGGGAATTGTGAAAATTCCTTGTTCATTAGTAATGTAGGCTTTTCCGTTTTTACGGATGTATTTTCCTTTATTGTAGTTGTACTCTTCTCGCCAAGTTTGGCAAGTTACACCACTTAGCGGCTGTCCGGTTTTGCGGTTTAGCACATAAAACCGAACCGAGCCATCGTATAGCCCTTGTTTGGCATAAGCTATATTTGATACATCAAAAGCTCTATAAGTTGTTACGGCTTTTTCATAGATAAAGTCAGGATTATCGGCAATAAACAACACATAAAGTCCAAGCGGTAATTTATCTAATAAAAGCTCAATAGAATGTGTGTTAAAATCTTTATCATCCGGTAATTGATATGATTTTTCCGAAACAATGCTTGCATTTTTTATTAATGCATCATAAAAATCTTCGCCATAATATTTATTGTTTAATTTTTTATATTTTTCTCTATCGATTCTTCCAAGTCGTACATATATTTCCGGAATATTAAGATAGGAAACTTTTGCCGAAAATGTATTATCGGGAACAACAACATCTTTAACGACAAAGGACAAACTGTGACTTTCTATGTTGATAATTAAATTTTTACAATGAGCAGCAGCACTTGTTTCGGGATACTTATTTATTACAGCAGTGCATATTTTATGTGCAATTTTGTTGTATTCTTTATATTTAAAAGTAGATGAATCGAGCGGATTGTATTTACTTGCCTTTTGCCGGTAGTATTTTGCCAAACGTAAGGATATTTCAGCGGAATATGGAATATCAGAATATTTGTTTTCTAAATTTTGAAGTATTTTTAAATACAGCCGGTCTTTATTGTTGTTTACCGAATGCCTATATACAAAAGCAATACGTTTAAGGTCGGCATCTATTAAAGCATCTTTATTGTCTTGCGATAAACGGAACTTTAACAAATCTTGCAATATTTTCAAACCGTAATAATGTAAAGATAAAGTATCGGTAGTTTTAATATTCAAATTAACAAATTCTTGTGCATCGGCAAAATAAGATGCATCGGTTAATTGAAAATTATCGATGGGTTTCGTTACCGAAATTTCGGTATTAGAAAAGAAATCAATGGCTTTGTGCGCTAAAAAATCATATAGTGTGGGGCGCAATTCTTTTGGCTGTGTACCTGCTACAATTAATTCTTTAATATCTTCGATATTAATTTTTTGAAGCTCTTCCTGATTTTCTAAAGATAAACGGTAGTTTTTTATAATTTCGTTTACCAAATCGTCTAAAGTCCAAGTTTGCATATCCTTTTTTTCAAAATTTACGGTATTGCTGCGTTTTTGGAACTTATATCGATTATTTTGATAATACCACCAATACATATCTGCCAACATGGTGTGCATGATGTTTTTTTCCGGAAATTTTGCTTTTATTGCCACACTGTCCAGTTCGTAGCAAAGGTTTTCAAAAGCATTTTCTTCAATTTGGTTTTTAAATTTTAAGCGATAAATAAATGATTTTATAAGTTGTTCGGTATTGTTGTCTTCTTTTGCTTTTATATAGATTTTTTTAGCAAGTTCTAATGCCGATTTGGGTAGTCCTTGGTTCTCGAGGCTGTCTATTGCTTTCCAATTGTTTTTGTAGAAATCATTTTCCTGTCCAAACATAGTGATTGAAGTTATTATTAGTAATATAGTGATTATTAGTTTTATAGAAGCTTTCATTTGTGATAAAATTTTAATTATAAAATAGATAAACAGAGCTTTTGTCATTAAAGATACAATAAAAAGATGCACTGGAGTATATTTTTCCATAAATTTTTTTGCTTTAAAATTTGGTTTATATTATAAACTACTTTATATTTGCAGTAAATTTAATTTTATAGTTATGGATAAAGATGTTTTAACACCCGAAAAAAGTATGGATCTGATTACTCGAGTAATTAGTGAAGCACGAAACAAATTTGAAGAAAACGGATTTATTTATCTGTTTTGGGGGGCATTATTAGGTATTGTTTCTTTAACTCAGTTTATTTTAATAAAGCAAGAGTTGTATGAAATTAGTTGGTATCCTTATTTATTAATGCCGCTTGGAGCTGTTTATACATTTGTTTATTTCTTTAAAAAGAAAGGGAAACGAAAACAAAACCAAATCAGTAGAATTATTTCTTTTAGTTGGATTGCAATTTCTGTAAATATGATGATTTTAGGATTTTTATTTTACCCTTATCTTAAAGAAAGCTTAATTCCTGTAATTTTAATATTATTATCGGCAGGTATTATTATGTCCGGAAGTTCTTTAAATAGTAAAATACTTCTTTTATCAGGTATAATAATAAATATTTCGGCATTTATTGGTTTTTATATAGATTTGTCCTATCAGCCTTTGCTAATGAGTATTGTTTCATTTGTTGCAGTTTTTATCCCCGGTGTATTTTTAATGATTCAACACAAAAAAAGAGCTTAAACAATGTATAAAAAACTTAATCCCATACTACATTCCGAATTAAGATTGGCGATTATTTCTTTTTTAGTAAGTCATGGTAAATCGGATTTTAATGAGTTAAAACAGATAACTAATGCTACATCGGGAAATATTAGTGTTCAATTAAAAAAACTGGAAAAAGAAAAATACATTAGTATTACTAAGGGTTTTTTAAACAATTACCAACATACTACCATTGAAATTACAAAAAAAGGCTTGAATGCTTTTGAAGAATATGTAGATTCGATTAAAGAATATCTAAAAAAATAAAGGTAACACCATTGAATAATCTTTTAGATACAAAAAATGAAAAACAAGTACAGTATAATGCGGATTATTCTATAAAACACTTTGATTATTACCAGCTTATAACTATTTATTTCGGAATAATTTGGCGCTTGAACTATTAGTTTGTATCATTAGCTCAAAGGTATAAAGCTAAGGCAAATATCTAAAGATTTAAGGATATAGCTAATCTGATGCGTACGCCAAAGATGCAATGCTTACTTTTAAGTGTAACGCATTAATAAGCAATGTGGCACAAGCTTCGAGCGTTGCACCGGTGGTAATTACATCATCAATTAATAAAGCATGTTTGTAGCCGGATATTTCATTTGTTTTCAGACTGAAAGCCATACGTACATTTTCCCAGCGCTCTTTCCTGTTTTTTCGGGTTTGCGATTTTGAATTAACATGACGTTGAAGCAAAGCTGTATTTACCGGAATATTAATACTTTCTGAAACGCCTTTTGCAATCCATTCACTTTGGTTGTAGCCACGCTTTTTTTCCTTTTCGGGATGTAAGGGAACCGGTATAATTAAATCGCAGGATTTAAAATGACTTGTGTTTTTTAATTCTTGTCCAAGTGATTTACCCAAAACATAAGCTAGTTCTTTTCTGCCTTTATATTTAATATGGTGCAGTAAATGTTGTAAAACGGACTGTTTATTGAAATAATACATCGAAAAAGCAAACTCAATATTCACTCTTCCCCAAAATTTTTGGAATAGCTGATTCTCATAATCGTTTAAAAATTGGGTTTCAGGAAGACGGTTTAAGCACTTTTTACATATTTCTTGCTCGCTTTTATCTAAATTTTTACCGCAATAAACACATTTTCGCGGAAAAAATGTATTGTACAAATCAGTAAATACATTTATAAACATTTCCGTTTTATTTTACATACGCCACAGAAATTTTCATTACCAGCAAAACTTATTCAGTTTCAATATCCTGCTCATGTACTTCAAAGGTTTCGCCGTTGTATAGTAATAAATTAACAGGGTCGTGCAAGTTTCTGTTTCGATTACTACCAATTACAATACCTTCAATTTTTATTTTAGATTTTACAGGTTTTTCTCCTTCTTCAATAGC
>JALSLF010000616.1 GCA_026988445.1 Bacteroidales bacterium | reverse complement strand
CAGAGGATTAGGCGCACTTATTGATGATGCCAAATATGAAAAAAGACCGGTTGAAGAAGCTGTTTCTACAAGTGCTATTGCCGAAATAGACATATCAAAAATTGAAACAAACCCGTTTCAACCACGTAAAGAATTTGACCAAGAAGCATTGCAAGAGCTTGCTAACTCAATAAAAGAGTTAGGAATAATACAACCTATTACCGTAAAAAAAATTAGCGAAGATAAATTTCAATTAATTTCAGGTGAAAGACGTTTTCGTGCTTCAAAAATTGCAGGACTAAAAAAAATTATCGCTTTTGTTCGTGATGCCAACGATCAAGGACTGCTTGAAATGGCTCTGGTTGAAAATATTCAACGCGAAGACCTAAACTCTATTGAAGTAGCAGTAACTTACCAGCGATTGATGGATGAATGCCAACTAACGCAAGAAAAACTCAGTGAGCGCATTGGAAAAAAAAGAGCAACCATTGCTAACTATCTACGTTTATTAAAACTTCCTGCCGAAATTCAAGTAGGCGTACGTGATAAAAGAATAAGCATGGGGCATGCAAAAGCATTAATAAACATTGACAATCCCGATGCTCAACTAAAAGTTTTTTATAAAATAATTAACGAAGGGCTTTCGGTTAGAGGTGCTGAAGCATTAGTGCGTGAAATTAAATTTCCGGTAAATAAAGATAAAACAAAAACCGCTAAATTTGAATTACCCAAACAATATTTAGACATTCGCGACACCTTAAAGAAACAATTAAGTACAAAAGTTGATTTAAAAAGAAGTGAAAACGGAAAAGGAAGTATTACCATTGCGTTTAACTCGGAAGATGAATTTAACAGAATTGCCGACATATTGCTAAAAGGAGCTAAATAGTGTGTGTTTTTGTTGATGAAGAAATTGGATGATGTGGAAAAATTATTTAAGGACATGCATTTTAACAATAGTATTTGCTGTATTGCACAGTAATCTTGTTGCTCAGATTGAAGATTTTCCCGATACTTTAAGAATAGACAGTTCGCATCAAGAACTGAAAATGATTGTTCAAGAAAAAGATAGTACAGTACTTATACCCGTTGACAGTCTCGCTAATATATCAATCACACAAAAAGAATGGAATCCCCGGAAATCATGGTGGATGTCGGCAATTTTACCCGGTTTAGGACAAGCTCACAACAAAAAATACTGGAAAATACCGATTATTTATACCATTTTTGCCACATCTATATACATGATTGAAGATAATAATTTTAAATACAAAATTTATAAAGATGCTTATGCGGTTTTTGATACGGATGGTCCGCCGTCTTGGTCGCCATCAATTACCAGCGAACTGCTTAAAGACCGAAAAAACTTTTACCGGAGAAACCGCGATTTAAGCATAATACTCGGTTCGGTATTTTACCTGATGAATATTCTTGATGCAAGCGTTGATGCAAACCTAATGGATTTTGATATTAGCGAAGACCTAAGTTTAAGAATTGAACCACAAATAGAACAGGTAAAAATAAATGCAAAAAACAGCTTTGGGCTGAAATTTGTAATATCATTAAATAATTAAAAAAAGAGTTTATTATGGATTGGAAAAGATTTTTTTTACCGGCAGCTATCCTATTAGCGTATGGATTGAGTGCTTATGCAGATATTCATCCTACGGATACAATTGTTGCCGATAAAAATGAAAGTAAACAAATTGAAGAAGACTTGGACAGCCTTCTTAATTTATGGTATGTAAAGAACTCTGTAAAAAGTAGTGAATTAGAATTTGAAAAAGTTTCAGATAAAGAAGCAGATGTAAAACAATTATCCGACTCTGTTTTAATTAAACGACTGGGAGAGATTCCGGCTTTGATGGAATTACCATATAATCCTATCATCAGAAGGTATATTGAATTATATACTCGTAGAAGAACAGCACCGATACTTATCGGACTCAGCGATTATTATTTCCCCATGTTTGAACAAATTCTGGATAAACATGATTTACCTTTAGAATTAAAATACCTCCCGATTATTGAATCGGCATTAAACCCGCGTGCAGTATCCAGAGCCGGTGCAACAGGACTTTGGCAGTTTATGTACAGCACAGGAAGAATTTATCATTTAGAAATTAACTCTTTTGTTGATGAAAGGCGCGACCCCGAAAGCTCTTCAGAAGCAGCAGCAGCGTTTTTATCGCATTTATACGATATGTATAAAGACTGGACCTTAGTAATTGCAGCCTACAACTGTGGACCCGGAAATGTAAACAAAGCCATTCGCCGTGCCGGTGGCAAACGCGATTACTGGGATATTTATCCTTATCTACCAAGAGAAACAAGAGGTTATGTTCCTGCATTTATCGGTGCTGCCTACCTTATGAATTATTATGACAAACATAATATAAAACCCGTTGATGTAAAAATGCCGATAATGACCGACACCATTATGGTAACAAAAAAACTGCACTTCATGCAAGTTGCCGATGTATTAAAAATTCCTATAGAACAAATTCGTGATTTAAACCCACAATATAAAAAAGATATTATTCCGGTTACAACAGAACCCTATCCGTTACGATTACCTTTAGAATATGCTTTGGCTTTTATTGATTTGGAAGACTCAATATATTCATACAAAGATTCGATATACTTTAATCCTAAAAGGGTAGTTATTACACCTAAAAAATACTCGTCAAGAAATTATTATGCCTCATCTTATAAATCAACCTACAAGCCACCCTCAACAAAAAATAAAACAAAACTCACCTACACCGTAAAATCAGGTGATGCACTTAGCTTAATTGCTGGCTGGTATAATGTGCGGGTAAACGATTTAAAGTACTGGAACAATATTGGTTATCGTAGCAGAATCAGGGTTGGGCAAAAACTTACGGTTTATGTTCCTAACAAAAAAGCTTATACTTATAAAAAGATAAATAGTATGAGTTTTGAAGAAAAAAACAAGCTGGTTTATAAAAACAAACCCAATACAAAAACAAACCCGAACTATAAATACGACCCAAATTATATTTACCACACGGTAAGAAGTGGTGAAAACCTTTGGACAATTGCTAAAAAGTATAGCGGTGTTAGTAATACAGACATTATGAAACTAAATAAATTTACCGATGAAGATGTTCGTAAACTAAAACCCGGACAAATAATTAAAATTAAAAAGAAAAGTTAATAAACTACTGTCTGTTAATGAAACCGTTTAACATATTAATCTTTATGCTGTCCGTTTTTGGGGGAATGCTTATACTATCCTTACTCATCCCCAAAGACGGCTTAAAAGTTTCGGAAAGCTGGACTCTTCATTTTCCTTCGCTTGAAGAAACCTTTATGCCGCAAGAAGATAAGTATGTTGATATTACTGAGATTATTGCAAAAAACCAAGTGCCGGATACACTTGACAGATACGATAATGCAAAGCGGGAAAAAGCTTATTTAAAAGATTCAAGCATTGTTTATTATCAACCTTTAAATATAAAACCGGGGCAAGTTAGACAAAAACTAGAGTACGGCAAAAACGGAAAAGCTGCACTCTTCCCGTTTTTTAAACAACTTTTATCACTAAACAAATCAGGAAAACTAATCAGAATTTTACATTATGGCGATTCGCAAATTGAAGCGGATAGAATGACATCTTACCTCCGGTACAAACTCCAAGCGCAATTTGGTGGTTACGGACCCGGTTTAATTCCTGTTGTTCAACCCTACGATTTCCGCTCACCTGCCATAATTGAATCGGAAGGAAATTGGAAAAGATACCCGGGTTACGGAAAAAGAGACACAACTGTTTGGCATAAACGATATGGTGTGTTGGCAAGTTTTGCCCGTTTTGCTCCAATAAAATACCCTGAACCAGAAATCATTGAACCTGAACAAGATACAGTTCAAGTAACTGATTTAAACAAAGATACAGTACAGCAAATAAGTCAAAAAAAAGAAGAAACGCAAATTTACACAGCCGGTTTAACCATAAAGCCATCGCCTTATTCGGTAAAAAGAGTAAGGCAATACTCTCAAGCACGGCTTTTTTACGGATATAACCAAAAGCCTTTTAATTTGAAATTATATACAGGCGAAACATTGTTTAGCGAAAACACTTTGGACGTTTCTGATAATTTGCAAGTAAAACGTTGGTTATTTCCAAATCCGCCCGAGTATCTTCGTTTAGAATTTAGTGGTGAAGATAGTCCGGATATTTTTGCCTTGGCACTTGACGGAACCAAAGGAATAGCAGTTGATAACATTCCTCTACGTGGTTCAGGAGGAATTGTTTTTACAAACTCAGACCAAACTTTATTAGCAAATATTTATAAAAAACTAAATGTTAAATTAGTAATTCTACAATTTGGCGGAAACGTTGCCCCCGGAATGCGTGATAATTATAATTTCTATGAACGTTCTTTTTACAGGCAAATAAAAGCAATTCAACGCTTAATACCCGGCGTATCTATTATTGTTATCGGCTTGGGCGATATGTCGATGAAAGAAAAAGACACCTACGTAAGTTACCCAAATATTAAACTAATTCGTGATGCCTTAAAAAATGCAAGTTTTAAAGCAGGTTGTGCATTTTGGGATATGTATGAAGCAATGGGTGGCGAAAATTCAATGCCCAGTTGGGTGTTTTCCGAACCCGCTTTAGCCGAAAAGGATTTTATTCATTTTACCGTTCGTGGTTCAAAAATTATTGCCAAAATGTTTTACAGAGCTTTAATGCTTGATTATGAAAATTTTATAAAAAAACAAAATAGTTTACCAATAGATAATGATGAAGGAAAAGTGCAGCTTAGTTCGAACAAATAATTTATTAAAATTTGCAATCGCAATATTAATCCTATCCTTAAATAATGGATTAAAAGCGCAAAACGATTATCCCTTAAACATTAATTACTATAATTTTATACATTACGATAAAAATATTATTCAATTTCCGGGCGACAGTACCGATTTTGAACATTTATTCAGTAAAATAGATACATTAATTCTTAACGGAACAGGCAAAATACGAATTGTTCATATCGGGGGTTCGCATATTCAAGCAGATGTTTATTCGGGCAGAATGCGTGAACGCTTACAAACATTTTATCCGGGCTTAAACGGAGGTCGTGGTTCGGTCTTCCCGTACAGAATTAGCAAAACAAACACACCTAAATCATACACGGTACATTACACAGGCAAATGGCAATCGTGCCGCAATGTTGAACGTAAAAAACATTGCACCTTAGGCTTAACAGGAATTGCATTAACCACTTACGATACTACTGCAAGTATTACTATCGGATTAAATAAAGACAGTTTAGTAAGTTATTATTTCAATCAAATCCGGGTGTTTTACAAACAAGAGAAACAATCTTTTCAGCCGGATTTTCCGAATATGGAATTAGACAGTACCCATACGGACAGTATAGCTGGATATACAACATATTATTTTAAAAAGGACTATACATCCTTTAAAATGCAGTTTAAAAAAACGGATAGTTTACAAACCGCATTTACGCTATACGATATTACACTGGAAAATAATGACCCCGGTTTTGTATATTACGCTATGGGCGTAAACGGTGCAAGTTTTCCTTCCTTTTTAAAATGTGCTCTATTTGAAAAACATCTTAAAGCAATTCATCCTGATTTGGTAATTATATCACTTGGCACAAACGATGCCTATACAACAAGGTTTAAGCCTGAATTTTATCGTTCCAATTACCAAAAAATGATTAACCGGATAAAAAAAGTACTTCCCGATGTTGCAATCATGGCTACTGTGGCTAACGATAGTTATTTATTTCGCAGATACCCGAACAAAAATACAGAATTGGCACAAAAAGTGATTTATCAGGTAGCAAAGAAAAATAATTGCGGGGTATGGGATTTTTATCAAATTATGGGTGGATTTAATTCATCTTCAATTTGGCTGCATGAAAACCTGATGAGAAAAGATTTAGTACATTTTACAGTACAAGGATATTTATTAAAAGGCGATTTATTTTTCAATGCATTTATAAAATCATACAATAA